>CAYNSP010000001.1:0-66230 GCA_964400035.1 uncultured Acidimicrobiaceae bacterium
CATCCATCGTGCCTCCTGGCCGCGGATCGAAGAGATCGGTGACTCGGCAGGACAGCCCGAGGTCCTTGGTGCCGTGGGCCAGGTTCTCTCAGCGGTCCGCAAGGCCAAGTCGGATGCGAGGGCATCGATGAAGACGGAGGTCATCGAGCTGGTGGTCACCGCCGACACCGCCACCATCGAGCACCTGCGTCGGGCTGAGGACGACCTCCTTGCCGCCGCAAGGGCCACGTCGATCGACTATCAGGAAGGTGAGTTTGACGTGTGGGTGGCCCTGGCCACCGACGGCGAATGAAGATCGACATCGTCGGAGGCGGCCCGGGTGGGCTGTACCTTGCGATCCTTCTCAAGAAGAGGACCCCCGACTACCAGGTCACCGTGTACGAACGGAACCGACCCGAGGACGCCTACGGGTTCGGCGTCGTCTTCTCGGATGAAACCCTCGACCACTTCGCCGACGCGGACCACTACTCGTACGAAGATCTGGCGGCCAACTTCGTGCAATGGGGCGAGATCGAGGTCCGCCACATGTCCGGTGAACGCATCGTCTCAGGTGGGCATGGGTTCTCCGCAGGATCGCGGCGGACCCTTCTCGAGATCCTGTCCGATCGGGCGAAAAGCCTGGGTGCCGACCTCCGATTCCAGACCGAGATATCGGATGTTTCAGGTCTGCAGGCCGACCTGATCGTCGGCGCAGACGGAGTGAGATCGGTGGTCAGGGAAAGTGTGAGAGATCACCTCCGGCCGTCGATCGACTGGCGGGTCAACAAGTACGCCTGGTTCGGCACACCCAAGGTGTTCGACCGGTTCCACTTCATCTTCGAGGAGACCCCGGCCGGGATGGTCTGGGCGCACATCTACCCCTACTCGGAGGAGGGGAGCACCTTCATCGTCGAGATGGCCCCCGAGACCTGGCGGAGACTTGGGCTCGATACCACTGAGGGGAGGGAGTTTCCACCCGGCACCAACGATGAACTGGCGATCTCTATGTGTCAGGAACTGTTCGCACGGCATCTCGACGACCAACCCCTCGTGGGTAACAACTCGAAATGGCTCCAGTTCCCCACCGTCAAATGTGAGCGCTGGCATCACGGCAACATCGTCCTGCTCGGCGACGCCATCCACACCGCTCACTTCAGCGTCGGGTCAGGCACCAAACTGGCGATGGAGGACGCGATCAGCCTCGCCGAGCATGTCACCTCGGAGTCCTCCCTCGAACCGGCCCTCGACCTGTACGAGGCGGAGCGGCGTCCGGCGGTGGACAGCCTGCAGCGTGCCGCCAGGGCCAGTCTGGAATGGTTCGAAGGCGCTGATAGGTACCGGAGTCTGGACGCCGAACAGTTCACCTTCAGTCTGTTGACCCGCAGCCAGCGGGTCACATACGACAACCTGCGTCTTCGCGACCCCGATTACATGGCCCGGGTCGATGGTTGGTATGCCGCATCCGACCATGGCTCGCCTGTCCCGGTCGGATCAGAGGTCCCGCCCATGTTCCACCCGTTTCAGGTCAGAGACCTGATCCTCTCCAACCGGATCGTGGTGTCTCCAATGGACCAGTACTCGGCGGACGAGGACGGAGTACCCGGCGATTGGCACCTGGTGCATCTGGGCAGCCGGGCAGTCGGGGGTGCCGGTCTGGTGATGACCGAGATGACCTGCGTGTCGCCCGAGGGGAGGATCTCTCCCGCGGATACCGGGCTGTGGAGCGACGAACAGGAGGAGGCGTGGACCAGGATCGTCCGGTTCGTCCACGACAACACTCCGACCAGGATCGGGCTTCAGTTGGGACATTCAGGTCGCAAGGGTTCGACCAAGAAGATGTGGGAAGGTGACACCGACCCACTCGACGACGGGAACTGGGAGATCATCGGACCATCGCCGATCCCGTACCGACGGGACAGCCAGGTGCCCCGCGAGATGAGCCGCGTTGACATGGATCGGGTGAGGGACCAGTTCGTGGCGTCGGCGGTCCGGGGTGAGCGGGCCGGATTCGATCTGCTCGAACTGCATTTCGCCCATGGCTACCTCCTCTCCTCATTCCTCACGCCCCTCGCCAACCAGCGCCAGGACCAGTACGGCGGCAGCCTGGAGAACCGGATGCGGTATCCCCTGGAGGTGTTTGACGCGGTCCGGGCGGTATGGCCGGCAGAGAAGCCAATGGCGGTCCGGATATCGGCGACCGATTGGGTTCCCGGCGGCTTCGACGGTGACGATGCGGTGGCACTGGCGATGGCTCTGAGAGACCATGGATGCGATCTCATCGACGTTTCCACCGGTCAGACTTCGATCGAGGCACGGCCGGAGTACGGGCGGTTGTATCAGACCCCGTTCAGCGACCGGATCAGACACGAGGCCGGGATCGCAACGATGACCGTTGGTGCGGTGTCCTCTATCGACGATGTTCACAACATCCTGGTGGCAGGACGGGCCGATCTATGTGTTCTGGCAAGGCCCCATCTGGTCGATCCGTATTGGACGATGAATGCAGCAATCGATCTGGGATACACCGGTCATGATTTCCCGGATCAGTATCTATCTGGATTGGCGGCCCGCCGACGGGCCCAGGACCCGATCCCACCCGACGTCTTCCGACGCTAGATCTGAGCAGCTGGCCGAATCAACCGGGGGTGGCTGCGTCGAGTGCGTCGTTCAACTGCTGTTGGGTCATGCGGGCGACGACGTCCCCGGAGGCGTTGACGAACTCGAAGTCGCCATTGGCGCGTTGGATCATGATGGAGTCATCGCCTTCGAAGGGGCCTTCAGCGAGTATCTGACCGCTCGGTCCGATCACCTGGACCCGACCCGATCCATCCATCAGGGTGAAGGGGCGCTGATCGAAGAGGATGGTGGCACCGTCAACTTCCACCGTGAGCTCGGCCTGGACCAGCGGGTTGTCCTCAGGAAGGGTTGTGGTGGTGGTGGGAGCTGTCGAGGTTGTCTCGCCCGGGCTGGTGGGATTGGTTCCCCCGGGTCCGGCAGCAGTTGTCGTGGCCGTGGAATCACCCGGGCTTTCGACGGTTGTTTCGGTGGTCGTCCCACTTGAACATGCCGCCAGGATGAGACACAGGGCGACTGTCAAACGGGCAAGAACTTTGACTGGCACGTCTGTCACGGTAACCCGACCCCGGAACTACTGACTCAACAGTTAACCGGCGACTCATAAGTAGCCTCGGACCGTGGAAGCCGCCACTGCAGGCATGATCTGCCTATCTGGAGCGATCGGAACGGTCATGCTTTCGCTGGCGGTCCCACCCAGGTACGCCCGTCGTCTCCTCACCGTCTCTGTCGTTCTCACCTGGTTGGCGGTCGCGGTGCTCGTAGTGGCGCTCCTCGGGAATGATTTCACCCTCGAGTACGTGGTGCGGACCACGAGTCGGGCCACTCCCTGGCCCTACCGTCTTGCCGCCCTGTGGGGCGGGATGGAAGGGTCCATGCTCTTCTACTCGGCGTTGACCCTGGGAATCGGTGCATATGCCGTCCGGCGGCGAGGGCGGACCGAATCGGTGGTGGTGGGAGTGGTGGGGACCGGACTCCTGTTGCTCACCGCACTCGGTTCAAACCCGTTCCGACGTCTCGACATCCCGGCTGTCGATGGCGAAGGGTTGCTGGCCATCCTCCAGCACCCGGCGATGATCTATCACCCGCCGATCCTCTATCTGGGTTTGACCATGCTGATCGTTCCGTTTGCGATCGCGGTCGGCAGACTCCTCCCGTCCGGCACGATCATCACCAGTGAATCGATCCTTGCGACCCGACGCTGGCTGACTCGCGCTTGGATGTGGCTCGCACTCGGGATGCTTGCCGGGGCCAACTGGGCGTACGTCGAACTTGGCTGGGGTGGGTACTGGGCATGGGACCCGGTGGAGAACACGGCGCTGATGCCATGGTTGGGTGCGACTGTCTTCCTTCATCTCTCCAGGGTTTACGAGCGCGACGGCCGTCTCCAACGTCTCACTCTGTTCTCGGCGATGTTCCCGTTCGCTCTGAGCGTCCTCGGCGTCTACCTGACCAGGTCGGGCGTGACCGGTTCGATTCACGCCTTCGCTGAGGATCCGGTTATCGGGAAGATCCTGCTGACCGCCTCGGGCATGGTCACCGTCCTCATCGTCGCCGTGGTGGTCAGGTCGACCCGGGGTCGGGAGTGGGGCCAACCAGGATTGGGACGCGATACATGGCTTGCCACCAGCGGTGGACTGATCACGGCGATCCTGGTATTCGTCCTGGTCGGATCGGCCTATCCGGCATTCCTCGCCGTCTTTCGGGATCGCACGGTGGTGGTCGACTCCCGGTTCTTCGTGACCACGGTTCTCCCGGTGGCACTGATCATGGTGACCCTGATCGGATTCGCCATGCACACCACATGGACGACGTCGCGGATCGCCAGACGGGACACAGTCGGGTTCCTGGGAGTCGCTGTGATCGCTGCTGCGTTGGCGATGGGTCTCGCCATCGAAACCGTCACGGTCGGGGTGATTCTGCTGGCGGTGGCGGCGGGGGCGGTAGCCATCATCACCCGCGACCTGATCACCCGACGTCACGGCCGCCGCTACCTCCCCACACTCCTCGCCCACCTGGGTATTTCGGTGATCCTGGTGGCATCAGGTGCGAGTGCTCTCGGCACCGAGTTCAGCGGGCGGATGAACATTGGCGACACCGCCGAGGTCGGACCCTATGTGATCGAGTTGGCCGAGGTGAACGTGGGGGAGCGGGGCCGGATCCTCTTCGCCGAGGGGCTGTTCAAGGTGAACGGGACGACTGTCATGCGACCGGAGGTGCGGGCATACGAGCGTCAGGGTCTCCCGGTCGCCGAACCAGCCCTCCGTTCTACACCCATTTCGGACCTGATCATCGCCGTTACCCGATTGACGCCCGAGGCGGACGGCTTCGAAGTGAGCGTGTATGTCCGCCCTATGGTGTGGTGGGTGTGGGTTGGGGCTCTCGTGTTGTCGGCTGCTGGGTTCCTCGCCTTGCGAGACGCAGCCGTCTCAGGGCGACGTCGACAGGCCATAGAAGCGCAGCCAGCAACAGGAACCACCACTTGAACGACTGACTCGACACGCCGACTTCGAGTCCGTCCGGGTCGAAGGCCTGATCGGGCGTGATCTCACTGCGCCCTCCGGTGACCCCTGAGATTCCTTCCATGAGTGCTGAATCCGGGTTTCCGGGCAGATATTCGGCGGCGAATGACCGGGTGGCGATGGCGGACATCACGACGGTCGAACCATCCCCCCGATCGAAGCTGACACCGACTGCGTAGGTGCCGCCCTGGCGAGCGGGGGTCACCGCCCCGAACTCGGTGTCGGACACCCGATCCAACCTGAGCTGCTGGGAGGTCCCATCCGGGTAGCTGATCCGGGCGACCGGAGTGGTACCTGCCGGCCAGCCGTCGGCACTCTCCAGGGAGATGGTCATCTGGCCCTCAGTGATCCTGGCTTCAACCTGCTGACCTTCGGCACCGGTCAATGCAAACGTGTCACGGACCAGGTTTGACCAGAAGTCGGCGTATCCGTCCCAGGACGCCCACAGGGCACCCCACTTCTCGCCACCATCACTCGTCCATGTGGTGACCTTCCCGAGTCCGACCCTCCATGAGGCGAGCAGCGGGTCGGCGAGGGCACCCACCTGGAGTTGAACATCGGCCGTGGGCTTGGCGCTGGCGGCCACGTAGCCAAGGAGAGCGGGGGAGGACGCCAGGTTCCGGACGGCTGCCGATGTCGAGGTGACGGTCGGGTAGAACTCGCCTTCGTTGATGTACGAGCGTGAGGCGAGCCGGGCTTCCTTGACGAATATCTCGGGGATCTCGTTCAGGTCCCTCCCCGGGTAGAAACGCCCTCGACCGGCTATGGCCACCTCCTCGAGGGCGGGGATGGCCCCCTCGCCGGTCCCCACCACCGACACGGTGATCCCTTCGTCGGCGAGCTTTCTCACTTCGTCGATCAAGCTCTGGCTACCGAACGGTCCTCCGAAATCGGGTCCGAGGTCGAGTTCGGAGGTGAATCCGTCGGTGAAGAGGATGATGTGTTTCAACTCTTTCGAGGATGCTCTGAGGGCGTCGGCCGCCTGACGGAGCGCGGGGACTATCCGTGTTTCGCCGAACGGCCGGAGTGAACCCACACCGGCTTCGATGGTGTCGCGCCCCGGGTTCTCCTGTAGTGGTATGGCCCATCGGCTGGTTCCGCTGAAGGCAAGAACGCCGACCTCGTCGCGGACGCCGAGTGCTTCGATGGCCCGGATCGCGGCCGCCCGCGAGATGTCCGTCTTGTTGACACCACCTTCGGTCACGTTGCCCATCCCACCGTCGGCGCAGTGACAAGCCCCCATCGATTCGCTGGTGTCGATCAGCAGCACTTCGGCCACCTCGGATTCCCGGGTGGGATCGACCGCTTCACTGTCCACCGGCAGCAGGGCTTCGAGTTCGGTGTCCCGGTACCCACCGACTCCGAACGAGTTGAGCCCACCGACCACGACCAGACCCCGCCCCAGGTCACGGGTGAGGGTTCCCAGAGCCTGGACCTTCTCGTCGCTCAGATCACGTGCCCTTACGTTCACCAGCATGATCGCCTGATGGACTGCCATCTCCTGCAGGCCGGGCATATCTCCGACCAGGACGCGCTCCACGACGAGTCCGGTGGAGGTGAGCGCCTCTTCGAGAATGCGTCCTCCGCCTGCATCGCCTTCGACGATGAGCACCGAAGCCGGGCCCCTGACTTCGACGCCGGTCCTGGCCTGATCATTCTGGGAGACGGAGTCGCCCGCCATTCGGACCCGAGCGTGCAGTTGTTGGAGACCTGACGAACCGGCCACTACCTCGAAGGTCACCTTGTTGGATCCTGGCGTGACCTGGATCGAACGGGTCCCGACCACGGTGTTCCCGACCAGCAGGTCGACATCAGCCATCCCATTGATGGTGGCCAGCACTTCGACGGTGGCAACGAAGGTTTCGCCCTCGTTGACTGTGTTGGGCACATCGATCCCGGCGATGGCGGCGTCGGTGCGTTGCTCACCGGAGATGGTGTGGACGTCGACAACGACACCCAACGTCTTGAGCCGGTCCAATTCGGCCTGGAGGTCGCCCGAGTTGGCGCGGCCGTCTGAGATGAGGACTATCCGCTGTCTGGTCTCTCCGGTCAGTACCGACTCGCCGAGTCGGAGACCCCTTGAGATCGAGGTGGCCTCACGGTCAACACCACGGGCCGGGCGGTACACCCCGGACCCGATTGGTGTGGCGACGCGGGCATCGGCCCCGAACTCGACCACGGCCCACTGGCCGTTGCCTGCCCTTATCGCCTCCTCCACCCACGCTCGTGCTTCCCTGTCTGAGGTGCCGACCGAGTCGGAGACGTCAACGACGAACACTGTTGTCACCTGCCCCGATCGGGTCGAGAAACTCGGATCGACGATGGCGAGGACGAGCAGGATCACAATTGCCCCGCGAGCCACCATGCCCCATCGCCATTGCCGCTTCGACACTCCCCGCGCCCGGGCACTCACGTAGATTTCGATGGCCAACACCACGAGGAGTGCGGCGATAACCCAGGGAAGCACCGAGCGGGAGATCGTCGACAGAGTCTCCGCATTCGCATCCCCGGGCGGGACCTGGCGAATCAGGGGCAGTTCGGTGACCGGTGCCAGATGGGATTCGGAGGTGTCGGGGTTCACCGCGATTTCCAGGATCGCTCCGTCGGAGTACTCCACCTGCCAGAAGCCGGCCTGGTCGGCGAGAGGGGCGGAGCTACCCAGCGAGAGTCGGGTCCGATTGCCCCGGGGATCGACCACGGAGACGACCTCCTGACCGACGGGGATGGCCTGGCCGACAGTGATCGCTGGTGGGACACCGTGCGCCGTGGCGAGGTTGCCGACCATCCGTGCCCCCAGGATCGGGTACGACACGGTGACAGGAAGATTCGACTGCTCCAGGGTGAAGGCGAGGTAGTAGAAGGGGACGCCTTCCATTTCACCTGAGACGAGGAGCGGGGCGCCGGGTGCGCCCAGGAGAACGGTGCCACGGCTGACCTGGAGGACCTGGGCATTTGCGATGGCGATCTGTGAGACGTCTACGTCGTCGAGGAGGGGGTCGTTGGCGACCAGCGTGGGCACCGGGTTGTCGACCCGGCCGACCGGCGTTATCCCTGGCACACCTCCGGGCACATCGATGGCGATGAACGGGACGGTGGGTTCTGCCGGAACAGTCGCCCCGACATAGATCTCGAAGTCGACTTCCTCACCAGGGGCGACGTCGGTATCGACACCCGGCATCGCCTCGAGAAGCTGGTCGACGAAGAAGGTGTCCTGGCCGTGGACCCTGGCTTTGAGGTCGCCCAGTTGCGGAGCACCCGCATACCTCTGGTTGTCGGTGGCGAGCAGGTCTTCACCGTCCAGGTAGGCGGCAACCCTTGATCCCGATGGCAACTCGAAGACACGCTCGATCACTTCGCCGCGGGGTATTTCGACGGTCTGGGTGAGGACCGTTATCCCGTCGACGTCGAGTCTGAGGACCTGGGTGGCAGTCGGTCCACCCGTCGATTGGATGGTCACTCTGGCCTGGAGTCCGCCGGGTCCAGCCTGCACTGACAGATCGGTGATGGCACGGTTGGTGTCGGTGACCCCAACCGGGATGAATCGTGTCCCCAGGGGGGCGAGACGCTGCTCCATGTCATCGAGGGCACCGTCGGAGATGAGAACGAAACCGGTCGGGCGGTCGGGTGTGACCAGCGACTCGGCGAGGGCGAATGTGGACTCGTAGTCGACCCCGGAACCAGTCGCTCTCAATGTCGCCACAGCTCTGGCGAATTCGCCGACATTGTCACTCTGGCTGACCAGCACTGTCGGGCGGGAACCGGCCACCACCAGGCTGGCCATGCCGTTCTCGGGAATCTCGTCTCGCAGCTCCCTGGCCAGGTCGACGGCCGCACCGAGCCGGTCGGGTGACCCGTCGATCGCGGCCATGGAACTGGAAACGTCGATGATGAAGACCGTGTGGTCGGCGAGGCTCGCCTCTTCGATCAGGGCGGGTCGGGCCAGACCGAGGGCGAACAGGATCACCGCGAGGATCTGGAGTATCAGGAGCAGACTCCAGCGGAGCTTCTGCCACGGTTCGGCGGCGGTGATGGAGTGTTTGAGTCCGTCCCAATGGAGCAGTGAGCTGACCTGGGTCGCCGGGCGGCGTGGTGTCAGCATGTGGAGAATGACGATCGGTATGAGGATGGCCAGTGCCGCAAGACCGGCGGGGGCGAGGAGAGTCATCTCAGGACTCCGGCGCTCCGCCATGTACTGAGGAGCAGATCCGCGATGTCGTCCCGGGCGTCGACGGATATGTAGAGACCCCCGGTAGCCCCGGTCATGGACCGGACATCTTCTCTCCACTGCTGCACCCTTGACCGGTAGGTGGCGGCGACATCGTCGGTGACACTCACCGTCAAGCGTTGCGAGGTCTCCTTATCGATGAGTTCCAGGTCTCCGGCATACTCGGGGTCCAGGTCTTCCTCACAGAGGAGGTGGACCATGAGGACGTCGCTGCCACCGGCTCGCAGGTTGACCAGTGAGGGCCACTCCGGGGTCAGGAGGTCACTGAGCACGACGGTGACACCGGGAAGCCCGGACTGTCCCAGAAGGTGGCTGGCCGCTAGAGCGAAAGGGGTGAGACCACCCGCCTCCAGAGCCTCGAGGTGGGCCATCAGGGCCGGTACGGCGGCTCTGCCAGCGAAGCGTGGTACGGGCCGGTCACTGGTGAACGTGTGGATGGTGACCGAATCGTGGGCGGTCAGGGCGACGAATCCGATGGCGGCGGCGAGACGTTTGGCCTGGTCCAGTTTGCCCCCGACGGACATCGAGGCGGAGGTGTCGATGAGGATCCGGACGGTCACTTCGTCGTCGGCCTCGTAGAGCTTGATCAGGACCTGGTCGAGTCTCGCCAGGACGTGGTAGTCGATACGTCGGAAGTCATCGCCGGGGTGGTATTCCCGGAAATCGGCGAAGTCGACCGTGTTCCCGTACCGGCGGGAAACGTGCTCGCCCCCGAACCGGCCGATGAGACGGTGTCGACTGCTGACCTGAAGGGCTTCCAGCCTTGCCATGAGGGCCGGGCTGAGGAGGCTCATGGAGTTCCCCGGATCTCCGCTTTCGGTTCGGGCGTCGACTTGATGACGTCCTCGATGATGTTGTCGGGGCGCACCCCTTCGGTTGTGGCCTCGTAGCCAAGGACCAGGCGATGCCGGAGGGCGGCGGTCGCGGCCCATCGGATGTCGTCGGCGGTGACATGTGGACGCCCGTCGATGAGCGCGGCTGCCTTTGCCGCAAGCACGATGGCCTGACCGCCACGGGGGGAGGAACCCCAACGCACATATCGTTTCACCGGGGGAGTGGCGGTATTGCCGTCCGGATGGGTTGCCTCGATGATCAGCGACACGTACCGGATCAGGTGAGAGGCGATCGGCACCATCGGCGTGATCGAGATCATCCGGGTGATTGTCTCGGCGTCGGCGACGGATGGGACCTCGGGAATCTGGCCACCGGTAGTCCGGCGGAGGATCTGTTCCAGCACATCGGCAGACGGCGGGTTGACCATCGCCTTGAACATGAACCGGTCGAGCTGGGCTTCGGGCAGGGGATAGGTCCCTTCAAGCTCGATCGGGTTCTGGGTGGCCAGCACCAGGAACGGTCGGGGAAGCTTCCGGGTCTCCCCGGCCACGGTGACCTGGCGTTCCTGCATTGCCTCGAGCAGGGCGGCCTGGGTCTTGGGAGTTGCCCGGTTGATCTCGTCGGCGAGAAGCAGGTTGGTGAACACCGGGCCGGGGCGGTAGCGGAAGCTGCGCCGTCCCTGATCGTCCTCTTCGAGGACCTGGGTTCCGACGATGTCGGCGGGCATCAGGTCGGGGGTGAACTGGACCCTGGAGAACTCCACGCTGATCGCAGCAGCGAAGGACTTGACCAGTTCGGTCTTTCCCAACCCGGGAACACCCTCTAGGAGGACATGACCCTCGGCGAGCAGCCCGACGAGGGTCTGTCGGATCAGTTGCGGTTGTCCCGCGATCCGCTGCCCGACGGCGTCCTCGATCGAAGCAGCCGTCGAGGCGTAGAGGTCGATTTCACTTTGCCCGATCGTCATTGGCGGGCGTGGTCGGCGAGCTGGTCGAAGTAGTTGAGGACGATGCCCCGCATCGATGGGGGAAGACGGAGCCGGGAGAGGGAATCGGCTGCAGAGCTCAGATACTTCGGAAGGACGGTGGCGTATGGGACCACCGAATCGCCCCGTTCGGTCTGGCCGTCACCTTTGCCCACGATGGCACCCTGACCCGATCCGCCGTCGATACCGACGTGAACCTGATCAGAACTCTGACCGCGGTCGATGGGGTCGAAGATCGGGTTGGACTGCACCTGTGATCCGTGGTTCTGGCCCGTACCTGGACCGACGCTGCCCTGGCCACCCTGACCCTGGGCTCCACCCTGACCCGGCCCGACGCCGCCGATCTGGCCGGACGCGCCTCCCTGGCCACCCTGTCCGCCTTGACCGCCCTGACCTTGGCCCTGACCCTGTCCTTGTCCTTGGCCCTGACCCTGTCCTTGGCCCTGACCCTGTCCTTGTCCTTGGCCCTGACCCTGTCCTTGTCCTTGGCCCTGGCCTTCGCCCTCAGCGCCGGACAGTCGAGCAGCCACGCCGTTGAGGGCGTTCCGTGTCTCAACGATGGCCTGCTGGCCCCGTGCCTGTCCGAGTCCGGACCGCTGTTGGGCGGCAGCATCTCTGAGGGCGTCGGCTGCACCCGAGGCATCGCCCGCCTCCAGGGCGCTGGCCGCCTTCGAAAGCTGATCCGAAAGACCGGGGTTACCACTGGCCTGGGATGCGGCAAGGTCGCGGAGACGGTCGGCGAGGGCTGCCTTCTCCTGGTCGGACATTCCTTCGACCTCATTGGCAGCACTGTCGAACTGGGATGCGGCGTCCGTACCACCGGATCCGGGGAGGGGCCGCAACAGGAGGTCCTG
This sequence comes from uncultured Acidimicrobiaceae bacterium, assembly GCA_964400035.1. Lineage (GTDB taxonomy): Bacteria > Actinomycetota > Acidimicrobiia > Spongiisociales > ZC4RG35 > ZC4RG35. The sequence continues at coordinate 11,974 of CAYNSP010000001.1, forward strand.
TGCCAGGCCCTGTACCGCGGCTTTCTGCGCAAGGAATCGGGGGTCGAGCTTGGAGTTGAGCTGAGCATTGGTCAGATCGATCGCCTCGAGGGCTTCCTCCAATGTCTGGGCCTCACCAACCTGCTTGGACAGCTCCCGAAGCTTGCGGGCTATCTCCTCGGCACCCTCCACCTCGGAAGCCTCGACCGACTCGGCGATCTTTTCGATGTTCTCGGCCTCGGTCTCGAGAGCGGTCTTTATGTCGGTCGACAGAGCCGGGTTGGTTCCAAGTGGCGGGAGCAGCCCGATGATCAGGGCGAGAGCGGCGGCCGTTCCCAACTGCCGGAGTCGATGGGGTTGCGGCCGGATCGGGATTGCGGTTGCTGGTGTGGCATCCCGCACCAGGTCCTCAGCTCGGGCCTGGATGATCGAGTGGACTTCGTCTTCGGTGTCTGCGAATTCGAGGGCGGTGGTGAGCGTGTCCCGGGCGCCGAGACCCCGCTCGGCGGCACGGGAGGCGTCCCAGTCGCTGATACGCAACGTGAAAGCCCGGATGCCCAGAACCAGGAGAGTGGCGCCGACCAGGATCCCGGACCAAAGGGGAGCGGCGTCGAAAGGGGTCAGCCATTCGACGGCGAAGAGAACGACGATGGCTCCACCCACCCAGGGAGCCAGATCCTGGGCGGTGGCGGCGAGCCAGGACACCCGGATCCGGTTCCGGATAGCTTGAAGAAATCGGCGTCTCGGCTCTGTCAACTCAATCTCCGTGGTCTTAAGACGCAATGAACGAAATGAACGGTTCCCCGGTTCAGCGATTCCAGTAAAGCAGTGCCCGAAACCTGGGTGGCCCACTGTCCCGAACAACGACGAAGCTACGTCGTGTAGACCACCCGGTCGCCGCGTTCGTGGCGGCGGATACGACCTTTACGGGCCAGGTGCTCCAGATGTGCGATCGTCTCCAGGAATGCGAGTCGGGCCTGGAGGGGGTCAAGGTTGGGTCGGAACGCCCTCAGCATCACCTCCCAGGCGGTGGTCCCGTCGTGGGCGTCCTGCCTGGCGTCGTCTCTCACCATTGCGGCCATGTCGAGCAGACGGCGGTCGTGGTGCAGCAGGATCTGGCGGGCTCTCTCGTCCCCCCGGTCGATCAGGTCACCATGCGCCGGATAGGTGAGGACCATTCCCATGTCGATGAGACGTCGCAATCCCGACAGGTAGTCGCCGAGAGCGTCGCCGCCGTCCAATTCGTACATGATCACCGGGGAGATACGGGGGAGAACATGGTCACCCGAGAAGACGATTCCGGTCTTGCTGTCCTTCAGGCAGATATGGCTGGCGTCGTGGCCCGGGGTGTGGACCACTTCGAGGGTCCGGGCAGTACCCAAAGGGATGCGGTCCCCATCTGCCACAGTGTGATCTGGCGGGTCGATCAACGGCATGTAATCGGGGCGGGGAGCGGATGCCGCAGCCTCCACGATGGCGTCCGGAACGCCATGGCTCCGCGCGATGCCCCTCAGTCTTTGGTAGTAACCGGGGGTGTCGTTGTACTCGTCCACCAGACGTGAAGCCGATTCGTGCATGACCAGGCGACATCCCAGTTCACGGACGAGACGTGTCGCCATCCCGACATGGTCCGGGTGGAGATGCGATACGACCAGGGTGTCGACCGCTGAGAGTTCCAGTTCCAGAGCCTCGAAGCCGTCGACCAACGCGTCGTGTCCCGGCTTCCAGTCCGTACCGCAGTCGAGAAGGAGGAGGCCGTCATCGGCCTCGACTACGTAGGCGTTGACGGACTGGGGAGACTTGAACGGCAGGGGCAACGGGACGAGATGGATCCCGTTTCCCAGAGACTGCGGAGATGGTGTGTTGAGCGACGTGGGGCCACATTAGGAAAGGGGGACACGACCTGTGGCCGTGCCCCCCTTCCTGGACCCTTCTAGGAGGTCGACCGCCGCGATGCGAAGGCGGTGTACACATACACCGCGAGGGCGCCGACACCCACCCTGACGATCCATCGGATCCAATCGATTCCGGAGGTCTCCTCACCTCCGAGCGCCCCATAGATCAGGTCGCCGACGATGGCACCGACGGCACCAAGCAAGATCGTGATCCAAATCGAGATGTTCTGGTTGCCGGGTAGCGCCAGACGCGCCAACGCCCCGACTACGGCACCGGCTACCAGTGCCTGAAGTATTTCTCCCATCGCTCCTCCTTCTCCGTGGTGGCAGTGTCGCCACCAGTTAGACAAACGAGCCTAGCCCCAGGTTTCAGACGGTCACTGACCGTGGGTCACTGACCGTGTTCGACGGGATCCTTGATCCCGAAGGTGATATCGAGGGTGACACTGAATACGGTGGGGATCCCGGAGGAGTCGACCTCACCGCCGACCTTCACAACCTTGAAATGCTGGATGTCCTGGATCGTCGAGGCGGCTCTGGCCAGCACGGTCCTGACCGCATCCTCGATGGACCCGCTGGCCTTCCCGGAAAGTCGGATTGTCTTGGTGATCGACGACATCTGTGCTCGCTTCGCTCGCGGTGCCGGAACCCGGTAGTCGGACAGTAGTGGACTGTACGGTAGGGGTATGTCGCAAATGCCTGACCTCGACAAGATCCGTACGGCAGCCCGATATGCACCGAAGTTCGTCGGATTCCAGCACTCCTATCACCCGTATGTGGGGACCCAGATCGCCCTCCGGGTCGATGGCGAGTTGCTGTTGAACGAGGCATTCGGGGTTGCCGACGTCGAGTCAGGTGAGACGTTGACGGTGGACCACCTCTTCCGGATCGCCTCCCACTCCAAGACCTTCACCGGTGTCGCCTGCATGCAACTGATGGAGGCAGGCAGGCTTCGTCTCGACGACACCGTGGGGCAGTGGATACCCGCCCTGGCGGACTCTGCGATGGCCCGGGCGACCGTTCGCGAGCTGCTCGGACACGGTTCGGGCATCATCCGTGATGGGGAGGACTCCACCTGGTGGGAGTTGAACCGACTTTTTCCCACCGAGGAGGAGATAGTCGAAGTGGTGCGCTCGGCTGGCAAGATCATGGATCGCAACGAGCGGTTCAAGTACTCGAACATCGGATACTCGCTGCTGGGGATGATCGTGGCCCGAGCCTCCGGTCAGAGCTATCGGGACTACACCCGGGAGCACATCATCGCCCCGCTCGGATTGGTCAGCACCGGCCCCGAGTTCGAACCGGAAAGGGGCGGCGAATACGCCAGCGGGCATTCCTCACGTGCCTATTCCGAAGTGCGGAAGGTCATCGATCACATCGACACCTACGCCGAGAGTTCGGCCACAGGCTTCTACTCCACGGCCGCCGAGTTGACCGCCTACTTCCAGGCCCACATGGAGGGAGATGACCGCATCCTCAGCGACGACGCAAAGCGACAGATGCGTCAGGTCCAATGGCAGATCGAAGACGCATGGGGATATGGACTCGGTCTGAGCATCACCAAAGTCCACAAGCGGACCTACTACGGCCATGGTGGGGGATACCCGGGGCACATCACCATGTCCAAGTTCGACCCGGACCGGAAGCTGAGCATTTCGGTCTTCACCAACAGCATCGACGGACCGGCAGCCACCATTTGCGACGCCGTGTTGGGTCTGATCGAAGTCTCTCTGACCCGGGACGCCAAGGCTGAATCCCGAGACCCCGGAGACCTGGAGAAGTACGAAGGTCGGTTCGCCGGTCTGTGGGGCGTCTACGACATCGTCGACCTGGGAGGCCGGCTCTACATGGTCGACCCGGTGGCGGGTCCCAACGTGGACAGGCTAGCCGAACTGGAAGTCGTGTCGGACACCGAGCTCAAACTGATCTCGGGTGCCGGATCGATTGCCATCAACGAACCGTTGAAGTACACCTTCGATGACCGGGGCAGGGTCGTCGAGATCTGGGGACCCGGCGGAATGCGGTGGGTGCCCTTCGATGACTTCGAACTGCCTGAGCGGGTGAGTCGCCCGCGACCTCACTAGCGGTTGCCCTCTTAGGCTAGTATCGAACATGTGTTCGATTATGCCGAGTTGCATTGCCACACCAACTTCTCGTTTCTCGACGGGGCTTCCCATCCCGAGGAGCTGGTGGATCGGGCGTTGGAACTCGGATACGCGGCGCTGGCGGTAACCGACCACAACGGCTTCTACGGAGTTTCCCGGTTCTGGCAGGCGGCACGGGACACGGGATTGCCCACCATCTACGGGGTGGAGATCGGGTTCGAGTCAGTTCCGGAGGGGGTCCTCGACCCGGTCGCCGCAGCGCAGGAGTGGGACCGGAAGCGACACGCCCGTACCGCAGGGGGACAGGGGCGACTCCGGAGGGGTAGGAGCGTCCGGGCCCATGGGGTGAAACCGGAGAAGCCGGAGACCGATCATCTGGTTCTTCTCGCCGGTTCGCCCGGGGGATACCGCTCGCTGTCGCATCTGATCACCAAAGGTCAGATGCGTGGCGAGAAGGATCGTCCCATCTACCTCTGGGACGATCTGGTCGAGGCCGCAGCCGATGAGGACGTCCACGCTCTCACCGGGTGCCACTTCGGTGCGGTCCCCCGTGCAGCGTCGGGTGGAGACGTCGACGGTGCGATCAGGGAGGTGTCCCGACTCCGCGAACTCTTCGGGCGGAGGCTCCACATCGAGTTGTGGCACCACGGGATGCCGGAAGACGATCCCCGCAACGATCTCCTCTGGGAGGTGGCGGGCCGACTCGGGGTGTCGGCGCTGGCCACCAACCAGGTCCACTATCAGGATCGATCCGACGCCTATCTGTCAGAGGCACTGGCGGCGATAGGTGGCCGACGTACTCTGGCAGCGGCCGACGGGTTCCGCCCCGCCACCGATGAGCGGTATCTGAAACACCCCCGTGAGATGCATGAGAGGTTCGCCCGATATCCGGGGGTGGTCGCCCGGGCCGCCGAGTTGGGTCGGCGTCTCGCCTTCGACCTCGGATTGATGGCACCGAAGCTCCCCGACTTCCCGATGCCGGGTCATTTCACCAACGAGATGGCCTACCTGCGTCATCTCACCTGGGAGGGTGCCCGACATGTCTATCCGGGTTCGGACGACGGCATCGACCCGGAGGCCAGACGCAGGCTGGAACACGAACTCGGGATCATCGAGCGTCTCGGGTTCGCCGGATACTTCCTGGTGGTCAAAGACCTGGTCGACTTCGCCCGCGAGCAAGGGATCATGTGTCAGATCCGTGGGTCGGGTGCGGACTCGGCGATCTGTCGTTGTATCGGACTCACCAGGGTCGACCCGATCCGGCTCCAGCTTCCCTTCGAGCGATTTCTGTCCGAAGAGCGGGGGAGACCCCCCGACATCGACGTCGACTTCGAAGCCGACCGCCGCGAAGAAGTGATCCAGTATTGCTACCGCCGGTACGGGCGGGAACGGGCCGCCATGGTGGCCAATGTCATCACCTACCGCGCCCGATCGGTCCTGCGTGACGTGGCCAAGGTGTTCGGATTCACCCAGGCCCAGGTCGACGGCATGTCCAAGTACGTCGACACCCACAACCCGGCCCGTCTCGCCGAGATGGACGTGCCCCTGCCGGAAGGGCTGACCGCCGACCGGATCTATGACATCTGCTGGCGGCTCGATGGGTTCCCCCGGCATCTCGGGATCCACTCGGGTGGCATGGTGATCGCCGACCGGCCCCTATGGCAGGTGGTCCCGGTGGAGTGGGGTCGGATGGAGGGGAGGACGATCATCCAGTGGGACAAAGACGACTCGGCCGCGGTCGGGATCGTCAAGTTCGACCTGCTCGGCCTCGGGATGCTCAACGCCCTCCATCTCGCCACCGACCTGATCAAGGACACCCACGGCATCGACATCGATCTGGCCACCATCCCCCAGGAACCGGCGATCTATGAGTCGATCACCCGGGCCGACACGGTCGGGTTGTTCCAGATCGAGTCGCGCGCCCAGATGGCCACGCTTCCCAAGATGAAGCCCAAGACCTTCTATGACCTGGCCGTGGAGGTCGCCCTGATCAGACCCGGTCCGATCCAGGGCGGATCGGTCCACCCGTATCTGCGACGGCGCAACGGTGAAGAGCCGGTGGTCTACCCCCACCCGCTCACCGAACCCATCCTGAAGAAGACCCTCGGAGTGCCCATCTTCCAGGAGCAGTTGATGGAACTGGCCCGGGTGTGCGCCGGATTCGACGGCACCCAGGCCGACCGTCTCCGCCAGGCGATGACCCACAAACGGTCCGAGGCGGCCATGGCCCGTCTCCGCGACGAGGTCTATGCCGGAATGGAATCGAATGGCGTTGTCGGAGCTGCCGCCGATGAGATCTGGGAGAAGCTCCAGGGTTTCTCCAGCTTCGGTTTTCCCGAGAGTCACTCGGTCAGCTTCGCCTACATCGTCTACATGTCGACGTGGCTCAGGTTCCACTACCCGGCGGAGTATCTGGCCGGGCTCCTCAACGCCCAGCCGATGGGGTTCTATCACCCCAACTCACTGGTCCAGGACGCCCAACGTCACGGTGTGATGGTGCTGGGGCCGGACATAAACCTGTCCTGGCACGACTGCACCATCGAACAGGCCACCGCCGACCCCGATGACGTGGTCACCTATCTCGGTCAGAGCTCGCGCCGGGGGAGAGGCCATGTCGAGGATCCGATCCGTCCGGCGGTGGCGGTGCGGATGGGGTTGCGTTATGTCCGCAACCTGGGGGAGAAGGAGATCAACCGGATCGAGGCGGCCCGGGTCCTCGGTGGGGAGTTCACCTCGCCCGAGGATCTCGCCTTCCGCACCGGTCTCGGGGTGGAGGCCCTGGAAGGACTGGCCGCCTCGGGGGCCCTTGCCTCGATCGGTCTGGGTCGACGGGAAGGTTTGTGGGCGGCGGGGGCCCTGGCCGAGATCGACCCGGAACGTCTTGCCCTGTCGCCCGGAGTGGAGGCTCCTGAACTCGGCGACATGTCCAACGAGGAGGTCCACCGGGCAGACCTGTGGTCCACCTCCATCTCGACCACCCACCCGATGAGCTTCGTGCGCGACCGTTTCCAGGACTGCATGACCGCTGCCGAGGTTCTCGAGGTGAGACGGAACCGACCGAAGGTGAAGGTGGCCGGGGTGATCACCCACCGGCAGCGTCCCGCTACGGCGAGGGGTGTCCGGTTCCTCAATCTGGAGGACGAGACCGGGCTCCTGAATGTGATCGTGCTCCCCGAGGTTTGGACGGCGAACTGGGATGTCGTGCGGAAGAGCCCGGCGGTCGTGGTTCACGGGGCGATCGAGTTCTACGAGGGGGTCACCAATGTGGTGGCCCGGTCCTTCGAGGCGATCGGGATCCAGACCGTCAGGTCCAGAGACTTCAGGTGAGCTAGGCGGCGGCGTCGGTCTCTGGGGCGGAGAACTGGCTCCGGTACAGGGCCGCATACGCCCCGTCCCTTTCGAGAAGCTCTTCGTGGGTGCCCTGTTCGACGATCCTCCCGTCCTCCATCAGCAGAATTACGTCGGCGTCCCTAATGGTGGAGAGGCGGTGGGCGATCACGAACGAGGTCCGGTCGGTTCGCAGAGCGGCCATCGCGTGCTGAAGGAGCAGTTCGGTCCTGGTGTCAACCGACGACGTGGCCTCATCGAGGATCAGCAACGCCGGATCGGACAGGAAAGCTCGGGCGATGGTGATGAGCTGACGTTCCCCGGCCGAAAGGTTGCTGCCCTCGTCGTCGATGACGGTGTCGTAGCCATCAGGAAGTGAGTGGACGAAGCGGTCGACGAAGGTGGCCTGCGCGGCCTCCAGGATCTCCTCGAAGCTGGCATCGGGTCTGCCATAGGCGATGTTGTCCCGGATCGTCCCTTCGAACAGCCAGGTGTCCTGGAGCACCATCCCCGTCTGGCGTCGGAGATCGGCCCGGCTCATCTTCGAAATGTCCACCCCGTCGAGGGTTATCCGCCCCGAATCCAACTCATAGAAGCGCATCACCAGGTTGACCAGCGTGGTCTTGCCGGCACCGGTCGGTCCCACGATGGCGACGGTCTGACCGGGGTGAACCACCAGGTCGAGGTCTTCGATCAACGGGCGGTCGGGTTCGTACCGGAAAGACACCTTCTCGAAGACCACCTCGCCATGGGCCTCTGGTGCCGGCGGGACCGTGGTCTCGTCGACTGTCTCATTCTCAGCGTCGAGGAACTCGAAGACCCGCTCTGCAGATGCGACCCCGGACTGGAACAGATTGATCATGGCGGCGAGCTGGGTCAGCGGCTGGGTGAACTGACGCGAGTACTGGATGAAGGCCTGGACACTTCCCAGGCTGAGTGCCCCACTGGCGACCTGGACCGCTCCCACCACGGCGGTGATTACATAGACCAGGTTTCCGATGAACATCGTGATCGGCATGATCAGACCGGAGGCGAACTGGGCTCCGAACGACGCCTTGAAAAGCTCCTCGTTCTCCTCGGCGAAGGTGGTCTCGGCGTCCCGTTGACGTCCGAAGACCTTGACCAGGGTGTGACCGGTGTAGGTCTCCTCGATATGTGCGTTGAGCCGTCCCGTGCTCCGCCACTGCTGGATGAAGAGTCGTCGACTCCGGCCCATCACCCTGCCGGTCACGAGGACGGTCAGCGGGACCGACACCAGGGTGATCGCCGCCAACAGCGGGGAGATGATGAACATCATGGAGAGGACTCCGATCACCATGAGGACCGAGATGAACATCTGGCTCATGGTCTGCTGGAGGGACTGGCCGATGTTGTCGATGTCGTTGGTTGCCCGGCTCAACAGTTCGCCACGCGGTTGACGGTCGAAGTAGCGGAGGGGGAGGCTGTTGATCTTGTCCTCGACGTCAGAGCGCAGCTTGCGCATGGCGTTCTGGACCACATGGTTGAGCAGGAGACCCTGTAACAACGAGGCGAGGAAAGACCCGAGGTATATGGCCAGGACGAGGATCAGGACGCCACGCAGGGCACCGAAGTCGACGCCCTGACCCGGGATCAGATCCATCGTCTCGATCATGCTGGCCAGAGTGTCTGAGCCGGCCCCGCGTAGCCGGGCCACGATCTCGGCCTGGGTCATCCCTGCCGGGAACTGTCTGCCGATGAAACCGGTGAAGATCACGTCGGTCGCCCGTCCCAGGAGACGGGGACCAAGAACCGCGAAGAAGACACTTCCCGCGGCAAGAGCCATCACAAGAGTCAGTCGGAATCGATAGGGGAGGAGAAGTCCGAGGAGTCTCTTTGACGACCGCCGGAAGTTCATTGGCTTCTGGCCCATCATTCCGCCGCCCCCGAACGGGCCACGACCAGCACCGTGCCCGGCGACGATCCGCTCGGTCTCCTTCATCCGATCGCTCATGCGACTTCCTCGATGCTGATCTGGGATTCGACGATCTCCTGATACGTGGGGCAGGTACCGAGCAGGCTTTCGTGGGTTCCCAACCCGACCACACGGCCGTCCTCGATCACCACGATCTGATCCGCGTGTCTGATGGTGGCGACCCGCTGGGCCACGATGATCACGGTGCTGTTCCGCACTTCGGGAGCGAGGGCCGAGCGCAGACGTGCGTCGGTGGTCACGTCCAGGGCCGAGAAGGCGTCGTCGAAGATGTACACCAGCGGCTTCCGGATGATGGCCCGGGCTATCGCAAGTCTCTGTCTCTGCCCGCCGGAGAGGTTGGTACCGCCCTGGGCGATCGAGCTGTTCAGACCTTCCTCCATTGCCTCGACGAAATCGCGGGCCTGGGCGATCTCGAGAGCCCGCCACATCTCGTCTTCGGTAGCGTCGGGGTTTCCGACCTTGAGATTGGAGGCGACCGTTCCGGAGAAGAGATAGGCACGTTGCGGCACCATTCCGATGGCCGACCAGAGCATGTCGGGATCGAGCTTTCGGATGTCGACGGCATCGAGTTTGACCGCACCTTCGGTTGCGTCGTAGAGGCGCGGGATGAGTTGGGTGATCGTGGACTTGCCCGATCCGGTTGAGCCGATGATGGCGGTGGTGGTGCCGGGGGTTGCGGTGAAGGAGATTCCGCTGAGCACCGGTGCCTCTGCCCCGGGGTAGGAGAATCCGACGTCATCGAACGTGACCACACCGCGAATATCGGGGAGTGCTGTTGGTGTCTGCGGGGGAGCCACGGTCGACTCGGTCTCCAGGACCTCGTTGATCCGGGTCGCACTCACCGTCGCCCTGGGAACCATGACCAGGGTGAAGGTGGCCATCATCACCGACATCATGATCTGCATCAGGTAGGTGATGAAGGCGGTGATCGCTCCGACCTGCATCTCGCCAGTGTCGATCCGGGCCCCACCAAACCAGAGCACCGCGACCAGCGACAGGTTCATCACAAGGACGACAGTGGGCAGCATTGTTGCCATCCATCTTCCAGTGGTGAGAGCGACGTCGGTCAGATCGTCGTTGGCCCTGGCGAACCTTGCGGCTTCCCACGGTTCGCGGACAAAGGCCCGGACTACCCGGATACCTGTGATCTGCTCTCGAAGGACGCGGTTCACCTGGTCGATCTTCTCCTGCATCACCCGGAACCCGGGAATCATTCGGGAGACGATCAGTCCGACCGAGATCCCGAGGAGGGGCACCATCAGGATCAGGATTCTGGATAGCCCGACATCCTCCCGGACTGCCATCAGGATGCCGCCAACCATCATGATCGGGGCGGTCACCATCATCGTGCTTCCGAAATGGACCAGGGTCTGAACCTGCTGGACGTCGTTGCTGGCCCTGGTGATCAGGGAGGGTGCCCCGAAATGGTTCAGTTCCTTACTGGAGAAGGTCCCCACCTGCTCGAACTGGCGGGCTCGGAGATCCCTACCCAGCGCCATCGAGGTGCGTGAGGCGAAGTAGACCGCGGTGATGGTGCAGCCGATCTGGACGAGCGCAATCGCCAGCATCACCGCTCCCGTGCGCATGATGTACGAGGTGTCGCCCTGGGTCACCCCGTTGTCGATGATGTCGGCGTTGAGGCTTGGGAGCAGCAGCGCCGCCATCGCCGAGATGAACTGGAGGACGATTGCGATCAGCAACCACTTCCGATAGGGGGCGAGATGGGTCTTGAGGAGGCGGAGCAACATCTAGCGGGACCCTCCTGAATAGATCCCGTCGAGGAGGATGCTGGCCAGGGACTCCGGATCGGGGCGACCTGTCGGCGCCATCACAGGATGAGCGAATCCGAAGACGAGGGCGTGAAGCGCCGTGGCGGCCACGTCGCTTGGGACACCCAGCTCGTCGCGATGTGGATCGAAAACCAACCGGGCAATTGTCTCGCGCATTGCCTGGCTGGCATTGGTGAGGACGTCCTGGGTGCTGGCAGAGTGCTCGCCGTGGCCCTGAACCCCGGAATGCTCGGCGATCGATGCCCGCAGTGAGTGCATCACCACGATCATCCGCGAGGTTCGCTCCAGCAGGTATTTGATTGTGATGATGAGTCGGGAGCGGAGATCGACCGCAGGTTCGAGGGAGGTGCGGAGCTGTTCTGCAGCCACGGAGGGATCCACCACCGACTCGGCTACCGCGAAGAAGAGGGATGGCTTGTCGGGGAAGACCCTGAAGATGGTCCCTTCGGCGATACCGGCGGCCTCGGCGATCTGGCGGGTCGTGATCGGACCACCTTCCGGATCGAGCAGGGGGACGACTGCCTCGATGATTGCGCGTCGTCGATCTTCAGGAGATAGGGGTTTGGCGCGTCCGCGCGCTTCGGTCACCACGCCGCCAGTCTAAGTGAGTGAGCGCTCACTCACAAATGGTGGTTATCCCTGGCAGAACAGATCCCAACCGCCACCCTCGTAGACCTCCCAGGCGGCGGCGGCAACTGCGGCTTCGGGATTGGTCGGGCTGGCCCCGGCGAACCCGGCGTTGGCCGCCCGTTCCTCCCAGTAGCGCGGGAGGTGCTGGAAGAGTCCCACCCCGCCGGTGCGGAGATTGGTGGCTTCGGGGTCGAACCGGGACTCACACCAGGCGACACGGATCGCCCGGTTGACGTCTGCCGGTTTGAAATACAGCTTCACCAGCGCCCGGACCTGGACCTCGGACAACCACCCGGCGCCCGTGGCGATGGTCCCCAAACCGTCGGGACTCGAGGTCGGAGTCTGGTTAGGGCTGGTGTCGGCAGCGGTCGTCGGTGTTGTTTCCTGACCTGTGGGGGGTGGGGCACTCTCAACCCGAAGTGGGCCGGTCACCAGGCTTGCGGGCTGGGCGAAGGCGACACCGGCGAATGCTCCCGAGGCGTGCCCGGTGGAGAGACGGGCGGCCTCGCTCTGGACCTGCTGGGAGTCGGGCCGGCCAAGATTGCCGAACGCGGCAAAGCCAGCCAGTGCCAGGAGAGCAACGGCTACCCATCCGGCGAGGAATGAGAAACGCTTGCGACGCATGTGACTCCAATGACGGGGGTTATGCCCCGCGCCCGACCTGAAATCCTACTGAAACGGGTCGTTCTATGTCGAGGGGAGACGCTCGAGGACCCACTGCCAATGGGGTTTCGACGGATCGAGCAGGTCGTAGTGATGATCACCGGATTCGAGCAATTCGAAACCACGACGCTCGACCAGCCCGGCCGAGTGGGCGAAGGGAACGACGGCATCGCCGGGCCCATGGGCCAGGATTGTCCTGACCGGGCCGGGATCGGCCTGAGCCGGTGCGCCGGAGTCGAGGAACAGTTGTGATTCGGTGATCAATTCACCCGGGTTGGACGCTCCGTGGTCGAGGTCGACGATCGGGGCTAGGGCGGCGATCAGGTCAATCGGGCTCCGGCTCCTGGGGGCGGCCCACAACCCGAGATAGCCGCCGGCGGAATGCCCGACCACCGTGGTGGTTCTGAATTGTCGCCCGAGCTGGGGGATGAAGTCGAGGGCGGTGAGGACATCATGACCGCAGGCGGGCCATCCCCCACCCTTCCCCAATCGGCGATATTCGATGTTCCAGGTCGTGTGGCCTCTGAGATGGAGGTCGACGGCCAGAGATTCGATGGTGTCGCGTTCGAACTGATGCCGCCAGACACCGCCGTGGATGAAGACCACCAGCGACTCTCCGCCGGCGCGTAGGTCACCCACATTGTCCGGATGGGGCCCGTAGCTCACGGTTTCAAAGGGAGCGGCCCACCTGTTGACCAGATGCCTGAACGCCGCCCGGTAACCGCCGGCCCCACGCCCGTAGTAGGTGGCCACACAGGCATCCGAGATCACCGATGTGCTTCGCCATGGCTCCCGCTCGTGCATGTTCGAAAGGTGAACCTCGATGGTGGGGATTCCGATGGCCCGGATCGCGTCGGCGAGGGCGTGTGATGTATGCGTCAGCGCGCCCGGGTTGATCACGATCCCATCGACGTCGGCGGCATGGACGGCGTCGATCAGGTCCCCTTCATGGTTCGATTGGACGCATGAGACTTCAAGACCGATCCGCCCGCCGAACTCGACCAGCATCCGTTCAAGATCGGCGAGGGTCCCGTTTCCGTATACCTCCGGTTGTCTGGTTCCCAGTCGATCGAGGTTGGGCCCACTGACCACCAGGACCCGGCGGTCCGGCTCAGCGGGCATGATTAGTCCACGTATTCGCGCACATTCGGGGGAGAATGTAGGGGTAGGCGGGCGCCGAAGGGAACCCGGAGCCGGTTCGGTCTCGTCAATATCCGAGGGAAACCATCAATGACCAGTCGAAGAACCGTTCTAACAACGCTGCTGGCCGTCGTCGTGACGGCATGCGGCGGCGCGCCGCTGGCGTCGGTTGGGAACCGCAGCTCGGAGTGGATCAACGAACCCAAGGTGACCACCACGATGCGACCCAATGTCGAGGCGCCGCGGTTCTCCGAATCAAAGGATCTTCAATGGTTCAACGACGACATCGAGAGTGCCAGTCTGGTTAGCGGTTCTGATCGGGACGCGGTGATCGCCGAGGTCTTCGGTCGTCGTGAAGGTGACCGCTTCGTCCAGGCGAGTCGCTACGAGATCGTGGCGGTAGTGCCCGAGGTCGAGTTCCCGCTCAAGGTGCCATACGGTGCCGAGTGGGTGTCCTCACAGCTTGTGGTCGAATCCAACGGGAGGCTCTCGGGTGAACCTGTCGTCGCATTCGGGGTGTGGTCGGCGGTCCCGTACACCAGGTCGAGGTCAGTGGCGCAGATGGTCATCCTCACCGTGTCCAACGATCCGGTCGCCGCAGAGGAACTTTCCCGGCCGGAGTCGACAGCAACCTGCGGACGTTTCGCCGAGAACGAGACTGATGAGTGCGTCATCCTTCGGATCGACGGTAAGGACGTGTGGAAGCTGATCTCGTCGGGTGGCAACACTCTGATCTGGTTCTCGGGTGTGTTCAGATACGAGTTGTTCGGCAGGGCCTTCGTCCCCGTCGAAGTCCTCGAGGAAATGGTTGCCGAATTCACCCCGTTGACCGAGCAGATCGAACCATCCGCCGGGGCGTGAACTCAGCGCATCAAATTCTCGAAGACCAGCTTTGAAGTGGGTGCCAGGAGGAGCACCTGTCCATCGTGGGCCATCCACAGATGAGGACCCGCCTTCAACCATGTTCCGGCAGGAAAAGCATCGAGGGCGGCCTGCTTGCGTGAGGACGGTGGCCGGTAGGCAAGGACCTGAGGGGTCGGGGCACCGAGGGCATCGATCGGTCCGATCAGGTCGTAGCTACCGAATACGGCAGCTATTCCCTCATCGGGGTCGATCGGACCCTCCTGGGAGAACCAGGTGACCTCCGCACATCCAACGCATGCGCTCACTGCAACGCGGCCGACCTTTACCGGCCGATGATCGCACACACTCTGTGGCAGTCCGTACATGTTCCCCAAGTTACGAACCGGGTGTGACAGATTCTGAAACAGCCGCTGATCAGACAGCCGGCGATGATTTCGCCGTCCCGGGCTGACTCCAGCCGGTCCCGAAGTTTGGGACTTTGGTCCGTTGGAAAAGCTTCAACTGGTTGCCACGATGGGGTTCAGACGTCCCGGAGGTGCCAGTGGAGCAGATCACCAAAGAAGAAGCCAAGCTCATCCTCACGAACGCACCGGTCGCCCATCTCGGTGTGGTAATCGACGACGCGCCCTACGTGACGCCCATGTCCTTCGTCTTCGACGGCGACCGAATCCTCTTCCGGACGATGGCCGGACGAAAGCTGGAGGCGATGCGGGCCAACCCGTCGGTCTGCGTCGAGGTTGCCCGGTATGACGAGACCACCGGCGATTGGGTGAGCGTGATCATCACAGGCCAGGCGAAGGAAGTCGACGATGAGGAGCTCGGAGCGAAAGCCGTCGACATGCTGCTCGAAAAGTACAGGTCGGTGCTCGGATCCCCCCTGAGTCGGGGCGGGATACAACCCATCATCGGGCTGCCCCACGTGGTCGAGATCCTGATCGACGACATCACAGGAATGGCATCTGGCCGCGGTTGGGGTCATCGAACCAAACCGGGACGGTTGTAGGTGTTCGTCCACTACTCGACCACTGTGAACATGGATCTCGGCGAGGTCGAACGACGTCTCGATGACCTCCGTGCCCATCTCGAGGAGTGGGCCGACATCGCCTACCGGGCCGGAGAGGAGATGAAGGCGCGTGTCGGACCGTCTGGTGGGGTGGCGAAATCGGTCAACCTCCATCTCGGACGCCCTGAGATCCACCGACGCGGCGTGGTCTATCCGGTCCGCTGGTCTGCCAACGGTGCCGGTGCTTTGTTCCCTGACCTCCGGGCCGAGCTGGTCCTGTCCACTCTCGGCAACGATCAGACCAGTCTCACCCTCGACGGCACCTACGAACCGCCACTGGGTGCCATGGGACGACTCCTCGACCGCGTGGTGATGGGTCGGGTAGCCGAAGCGACCGTTCGCAACTGGGTGGATCGTATGGCAATGGCGATCAGCGAGTCTTCGGAAGTCTGACCCGGATCCGGGTCCCCTCACCGGGTTGGCTCTCCAGTTCCAGTTCGCCTCCGAGCGCACGGGTACGCGCCTTCATGTTGGCGAGTCCCATTCCCCGGCTGCTCTTCTCCATATCGAACCCGACCCCATCGTCGACCACCTCGAGGACGTCCTCGGCAGGGCTGACACTGAGGACCACGTCGACATTCCTTGCCCGGGAGTGTCTCAGGGCGTTCGACAGCGCCTCCGATGCCAGCATCAGGAGGTCCTCATCGGTCTTGCTGGCTCCGGCACCGACATCATCGATGGTTAGCCTGACCTTTGCCGGATAGGCCGACCCCATCCGGGATACCAACTCCTGGAGTCGGTCTCCGAGTGGCAGGGCGGTCACCGGGTTCTTCTTCAGCTCGAAGATGTAATCGCGGAGGGCGTTCACCGAGTAGTCGAGACGGTCTACCGAATCGTTGAGCAGGGTGGCAGCGTCCTCGTCGGGCATACGGGTGGCCAGGGTCTGGAGGCCGAGACCCACGGCGAAGAGGTCCTGGATCACTGAGTCGTGGAGGTCACGTGCGATCCTCTGGCGTTCTTCGAGGATCGCCACATTGCGGAGCCGACTCTGAAGACGGGCGGTGAGCACCGCAGCGCCTGCGATCCGGCTCAATGCCTCCACCAGCACCACATCGTCATCAGTGAATCCACCCTCCTTGTCAGTCAGGTAGAGGTTTCCGAACTTCTGGTCGCCGACTGCCACGGGGACTCCCAGGAAGCTGACCATGGTCGGATGACCGGGTGGGAAACCCACTGAATCAGGGTGATCTGAAATGTTGTCGAGGACGATGGTGGCGTTCTCCCGGACCACAGTTCCCAGGACACCCCGGCCGGTGGGGAGATGGCCGATGATCGCCGCACGGGACTCGTCGACACCCTCGTAAATGAAATCGGAGAGGACCCCGTGGGGTCCGAGTACCCCCAATGCGGCGAAGGGGGCACCGGTGGTCGCCCTGGCCTCGGTGACCAGACGTCGGAGCAGATTGTCCCGATCGGTCTCGCCGACGACGGCGGCAGCGGCGCTGATCAGGCTGCCAAGTCTGTTGATCGCCGGAGTGTCGGACATGCCCGCGACGTTACCGGCCACTACCGTGGCGTCATGTCGAAACTGAGGGTGCTGCTGGTCGATGACCATGAGGTGGTCCGAGCCGGGCTTCGGGCGCTCATCGACGCCCAGGATGACATGACCGTCGTCGGCGAGGCGGGGAGTGCCGACGAGGGTGTCCGTCGTGCCGGATATGACAGCCCCGACGTGGTCGTGCTCGATGTTCGGTTACCAGATCGCAGTGGGATCGAGGCCTGCCGGGACATCAGGGCCAGGTTCCCCGAGGTCACGGTGCTCATGCTCACCTCGTTCGCCGATGAGGAGGCGTTGATGGCCGCGATCCTGGCCGGCGCTTCTGGTTACGTCCTGAAACGGATCAAGTCGGATGAGCTCCTCTCTGACATCCGTCGGGTCGGGGCGGGTGAATCCTTGCTCGACCCGGAGATGACCGAACGCCTGTTCAAGCGGCTTCGCAGCGGTGGCGAGGATGACCCACTTCTCTCCAAGCTGACCAAGCAGGAGCGGGTGATCGTCAATCACATCGCAGGAGGTTTGACCAACCGTCAGATCGCCGACGAGATGTTCCTCGCCGAGAAAACCGTCAAGAACTATGTCTCGACCCTCCTCGCCAAGATGGGGATGAGCCGGCGCAGTGAGGCCGCCGCCTATGTGGCCAGAACCCAGGCGGCCAAAGACGAGCCGGTGATCGCCGAATCCTGGGACGAGAAGCTCTAGACCCGGTCTAGAGCTCGAGGATGGGCATCTCCTGTGTGTCCTCGATACGGGCACCGGGCACCAGCAGAACAGGGAGTCGGGAGTTGACCATGACCCGAGCGGAGACGCTCCGCCAGGCTTCCTCGGTGAACAGGCGGCGGGTGGCGCCGAGCATGACGAGTTCGGCCCCTACGGCCTCGGCGGTCTTGATGATTGCGTCGGCGGGGTCGTCTCCTTCGACGAAACGCACCTCCGAGTCGATACCTTCGGCGGCGAGGGCGGCACAGATCGGATCGACGGCCCGTTGGCCGCGCTCCTCCAGGTAACGGGCCGCCTTCTGCTCGGCTGATGCACCGGTGTCCGGGGAGTCGTCGAGGAACGAGCGTCTCACCGTGTCGTCGAGGGATTCGAGGAACGACCGGGGCACCCGGACGACGGTCATCACTGTCACCCGGTCGTTGTCCCCGATAAGACGTCTGCAGAACTCAGCTACCGGCGCCGCGGGCAGCACACCCGTGGTGGCTATCAGGATTCGCACGATGCGACATTAGGGTCGTCGCACAGGTTTCGGGGTATGGAGAAGGCATGGACAGCGAACTGATCAACCGGGTCACCTGGAAGATCCCGAATGCTCTGGTCCTCGTCGGTTCGGCATCCGGGGAAGAGTGGAACGGTATGACCACCAGCTGGGTCACCCAACTGAGCATGGATCCTGTCCTCATCGGGATCGGGGTGGACAACACCTCGGTGACCCATCGATTGATCAGCGAGGGCGGTGCCTTCACGGTCAACCTCTGGGACTCGGAAGACACCAGGATCTTCGTCAAGTTCTCGAAACCGGCGACCCGCCAGGGCATGACCCTCAACGGGCGACCGGTGCGAATCGGGCGGACGGGTACTCCTATCTTCGAGGAGGCGATCGCCTGGATGGACTGCGAGGTCCGATCTGAGACCGACTACGGCACCCACACTCTTTTCGTCGGTGAGATCGTTGATTTGGGGATCGGCGACGATGAGGCGCGGGCTGCGGCGATGTCAGACACCAGGATGAAATACGGGGGAGTGCGCCGGGGCGGTCATCTGTGACGTCACGCCGATCACCGGCGGGCGACCCACTACCTTTCATCTGACAAGGAGGAGCATGGACGTCAGAGTCGAAGGCAAAGTGGCGATCGTTACCGGTGCGAGCCGAGGTATCGGTCTGGCAACAGCACTGGAGCTGCTCAACAGTGGTGCGGAGGGGGTAACCATCACCGCTCGCAAACCGGAGACCATCGAAGAGGCCAGAAACGAGCTGATCTCCGCAGGAGCCGACGAGACGAGGATCCTGGCGCTCGCATCGAGAGCTGATTCCGAAGATTCCGCCCACGAGACCGCCGCCGCCACGGTCGAACGATTCGGCTCGCTGGACATCCTGGTCAACAACGCCGGTACCAACCCAGCGGCCGGGGACCTGGTCAGTGTCGATATGGGGGCACTCGACAAGACCTGGGAAGTGAATCTCCGTGCTCCGCTGCTCTGGGTGCGTGCCGCCTATCAGGTCTGGATGGAGAAGAACGGTGGTGCCGTGGTGAATGTGGCCTCGGTGGCCGGACTCCGGCCCAGCCCCATCATGGGCGCCTACAACATCGCCAAGGCGGGACTCATCCACATGACCCGCCAGCTCGCCCTCGAACTGGCACCGAAGATCAGGGTCAATGCGGTCGCCCCTGCAGTGGTGCGCACCAGGCTCGCCGGGATGCTGCTCCAGGATGAAGCGATGGCGGCCCGGCTCCATCCCCTCGGCAGGGTCGGGGAGCCCGAGGACGTCGCCAGGGTCATCACATTCCTTGTATCCGACTCCGCAGAGTGGATGACGGCTGCGATTGTGCCCATCGACGGGGGCGTGAGCGGCGCGTCGTCCTCAGGCATCACGTGAGACCACACCCGTCCCCTGATCGGGACCTGGCAATCGCCTACCTGGAGGGCAGGACCCCGGACGGTCCACTTCTCGAACACGCCTCCAACCTGCGGGATGAGGGATGGGGTAAGACGGTGACCTACAGCCGCAAGGTGTTCATCCCGCTGACCACACTCTGTGCCGACCGCTGCTCGTACTGCACCTTCGCCAAACCACCGGGGGCGGGGGGTGTCTACCTCGAACCGGAGGAGGTGCTCGCCATCGCCCGGGCAGGTGACGCCGCCGGTTGCACCGAAGCCCTCTTCACCCTCGGGGATCGGCCCGAGGTGAGATGGTCCCAGGCTCGAGCATTTCTCGATGAGAAGGGGTTGGGTTCCACCGTCGAGTATGTCGCCCGGATGTCGGAGTTGGTGAGAGAGGAGACACGGCTTTTCCCTCATGCCAACCCCGGGCTGCTCGACGATCAGGGGTTTGTCATGCTTCGCCCCTCAAACGTGTCCATGGGGATGATGCTGGAGAACATCTCGCCCCGGCTCACCGGGCCGGGTATGCCCCACCAGGGCACCCTGACCAAACGACCGGAGTTGAGGGTGGCCACCATCGAGGCGGCGGGACGTCAGAAGGTTCCCTTCACCACCGGGATCCTGGTCGGTATCGGGGAGACCGCCGGGGAGATCGTCGACTCACTTTTCGCCCTGCGTGACCTGGCCGATCGGACCGGTGCCATCCAGGAGGTGATCGTCCAGAACTTCCGGGCCAAGACCAACACCCGGATGCGTCGTCATGCTGAGCCGGTCCCGACGTGGTTCGCCCGGGTGGTGGCACTCGCCCGCTGGATCATGGGTGCGGAGGCAAGCATTCAGGTCCCACCCAACCTGACGGAAGGCTACGAGATCTATCTGTCGGCGGGGATCAATGACTGGGGCGGGGTCTCACCGGTGACCATCGACCATGTCAATCCGGAGGCGCCCTGGCCACATCTCGGAATTCTCGAGGAGCGCACCGCGTTGGCCGGATTCGAGTTGAGACCGAGACTGCCGGTGTATCCCCGCTACATC
Organism: uncultured Acidimicrobiaceae bacterium; assembly: GCA_964400035.1. Lineage (GTDB taxonomy): Bacteria > Actinomycetota > Acidimicrobiia > Spongiisociales > ZC4RG35 > ZC4RG35. The sequence goes on from CAYNSP010000001.1 coordinate 32,521, forward strand.
AACGAGGAGTGGATCGCCCCGGAGCTGCTGGCTGATGTCCGTGCCGCTGCCGATGCTGACGGGCTTGCCTCGATACATGCCACCATGGGGGCGTCATGAGAGTCACCTTCCTCCGTTCCCGACCCGCCGACTCGCTGGCTGAGGTCACTGCTACCAGCCGTCGTCGGGAGGGAACCACCGCCATCGAGTTGGGGAACCCGTCCGAATCCGATGTGGCAGCGGCCGCCGCCGGTGGAGTCCTGGTCACCTCGGGCACACCAACCGAGGTTCCGGTGGCGGGATGGGTGGTTGACCCCGCCGAGGCGCACAGGCTGACCAAGAAGGGGGTCGCCTCCTGGCGCATCACCGTCCGGGATGAGGGGCCGATGGAGCATGTGCTCGATGCGGTCGCCCGCAGCGGTGCGCCGTATCTAAGGACCAAGCGTTCCGACATCGGCCGTGCCAGGCGGATCGCCGACCTCCCCGGCTTGCAGGTGTCCATTTCGGTGTTTGTCGATGACGTCCCGCAGGCCGTTGCCGCGATCGCCGAAGGTGCCAGGGATCTGGTGCTCCGGGATTGGAGCGTCGAAAGAATCGGGGAGCTGCGTGACAGTCTGCCCGACGTCCAACTCGTCGAACGGTCCGCCTTTCCACCTGGAGTCGACATCGGTGACGCCAGGGAGCAGCTGCCCGCCGATGTCTTCACCACCTGGCTGCATCTCACCGATGGGTCAGGCGTGGTCCGCCCCCGGTACGAGTGGGCACCGGGAAAGGATCTCGACCCGCCACTTCCGGAACAACGGATCTCGGCCGAGTGGACCGACGCAGGATGGTTGACGGGCCGGCCACCCGCAGGGCTCGACGGTGCTGGCGACCTCCGTGCGATCCTGGAACGGGCATTGGAAGGCCAGGCACCTTCCCGTGACGAACTGGTCGAACTGTTCCGGGCGAGGGGCGACCAGGTCGACGCTATCGCCCATGTCGCCGACCAACTCCGACAGCAGGTCGCCGGGGATACCGTCACCTATGTCGTCAACCGGAACATCAATTACACCAACCTCTGCTACTTCAAATGCGGGTTCTGTGCCTTCTCCAAAGGTCCGAAGTCGCTGAATCTGCGGGGCGAGCCGTATCTGATGGGTCTCGACGAAATCGTGGGCTATGCCCGCGAGGCCTGGCAGCGTGGTGCCACCGAGGTCACCCTGCAGGGGGGTATCCATCCCGATTTCACCGGGAACTTCTATCGCGAGGTGGTCGAGGCGATCAAGGCCGAACTCCCGGCCATGCACATCCACGGTTTCACCCCGCTGGAGGTATGGCAGGGCGCCGAGACCCTGGGCATCACGGTTAGGGCGTTCCTCACCGAGCTGCGGGATGCAGGGCTCGGGTCACTCCCGGGGACGGCGGCGGAGATCCTCGATGACCGGGTGCGTCTGCACCTGTGCCCTGACAAGATCCGAACCTCGCAATGGGCGGAGGTGATGATCACCGCCCACGAGCTGGGACTCCGGGCGACCGCCACCATCATGTTCGGGCATATCGACGGACCTGATTCCTGGGCCAATCACATGGAGGTGATCCGTCAGATCCAGAAGAGAACCGGTGGTTTTACCGAGATGGTCCCACTTCCTTTCGTCCACATGGGGTCGCCGATCTACTTGAGGGGACGTTCGCGTTCTGGCCCGACATGGGACGAGGTCGTGCTCATCCACGCGGTCTCCCGGATCGCCTTCCACGGTCTGATCGACAACATCCAGGCGTCGTGGGTGAAGCTGGGACTCGACGGCGGTAGGCGTCTTCTCGACGCAGGTTGCAACGATCTTGGAGGGACCCTGATGGGTGAGATCATCACCCGGTCGGCGGGGGCCTCACACGGTCAGGAAGTGACCCCGGCAGAGTTCCGGGAGACGATCCTGGCCGCAGGCAGGACACCGGCTCTGAGGAATACCGTGTACGAGATCCTCTCCGAGGTCTGAATCAGTCGATTTCAGCGTGTCGTCTTCGTCGATCGGTGATGACGGCTACTGCGGCAACCACCAGGGCAACCAGGCTCAGGGCCACGAACATGGTCACCCGTACCCCGGAGGGGGCGCCACCTTCCTGACTGTCGACGATCAGATACGCCACGTAGACGGCATAAGCCAGCAGGAGCATCGTCCCCTCCCACCGCTCCACACGCAGACCGCTGGCCAGCACCGGCAGGGCGATCAGGCTGACCAGGACGGCAACCGGGAAGTCGGTTTGGATGACCGCATCCGGGATGGGTATCACCCCGCCCACCACGGAAGCCGTGCCAAACACACCGAGGAGGTTGAACAGATTCGAGCCGACCACATTTCCGACGGCAAGATCACTTTGATTCCGGCGAACCGCTATCACCGCGGTGACGAGTTCGGGGAGCGACGTCCCAACCGCGACGATGGTGAGACCGATGAGGAGATCGTCGACCCCCAGGGCGGCCGCAAGCCGGGTCGCCCCGTTGACGGTGAGATCGGCACCCCAGATCAGACCTCCGAGAGTGAGCAAGACGGCGACCAGGTCCACCGGCAGCTGTTTCCTGGCCTCTTCTCGTTGGACGGTCCTGACCTCTTCGGGGATGAGCGACGCGCTCTCCTCGCGGCGGCCGAGGAAGTAGGCCAGTGTCGTGTACCCGACCAGCATGAACAGCAGGACGACCCCTTGGGCCCTGCTGATCTGGCCATTCGATGCCATCACCCAGGCAGCCGCAGTGACACCGATGAGGAGGGGCACTTCCAACCGGACCAGGCGGAAATGGACCCTGAGGGCTCCGAAGAAGGCGGCCACCCCGAGGATGACCAGGACATTGGAGACACCGGAGCCGACCACATTCCCCACTGCCACATCGACTCCATCCCCGGTGACAGCGGCGCTGACACTCATGAACAGCTCCGGTGCGCTGGTCCCGAAGGCGACCACGGTCAGGCCAATGACCACCGGTGGCAACCCGGCGGCAGTAGCGATCCGGACCGCCGCCCGGACCAGAACTTCTGCGGCCACCACGAGGATGAGCATTCCCGCAACGATCATGAATGCTGCCGTCACGGGCGGGCAGGGTAGGTGCCGAGGCGGCGAGGTGCCCGCTTATCCTGGGCCGATGAAGGTCGAACGTTGGTCCCCGTTCAAGGTGTGGCTGTTCTCCCTCGGTTCACGCAAACCGGCACGGAGTCTGGCCGCGGTGGGATGGTTCGATCCGGGCCCCGACGATTCGCTCCTTGACATCGGGTGCGGCCTGGGCACGGCACTGCAACACGCTGCGGAGACCGGCGCCAGGGTCGCCGGGGTCGAACCCAGTCCCACCATGGTGACCAAGTCGCGGATGCGGGTACCCACCGCTGAGGTCAAAGAGGGATCGGCAGAAGCGATCCCGTTCGATGATGCTTCCTTCAGCGGGGCAATGGCGGTGGCGACCTTCCACCATTGGGCTGACCGATCGGCCGGTCTGACCGAGGTGCTGCGGGTGCTCCAGCCTGGAGGACGCTTTCTGGTCATGGAGCGGCAGTTGAAACGGCCCAAAGGTCACGGACTGCATCCCGATGAGGCGCAGAGCCTTGCCGCGGAACTGGAACGACATGGGTTCGTCGACACCAGGGTGGAGCCAAAGAAGGTCGAAACCGGGTGGTTCCTGATGATCTCGGCGAGGAAACCCGACTAGTTCAGGCGATCAGTTCGACAGCCGGGAGCTTGTCGACTTCGGCGAGATGTATGAACGTCTCGACCACCTGCGGGTCGAACTGTGAACCCGAGTTGCGGACGATCTCGCCTATTGCGTACTCGGTGGGGAGGGCCGGCTGATAGGCGCGCACCGAGGTCATTGCGTCGTAGGCGTCAGCGACCAGGACGATCCGGCTCAGGATCGGAATCGCCTCACCGGCCAGACCGAACGGGTATCCCTGACCATCCCAGCGCTCATGGTGATAGAGGATGGCTTCGGCGACTTTCGGATCCATCCGGTTCCGGGTCATGGCAAACCCGAGCTCAGGATGGCGTCTCATCAGTTCCCGTTCATCATCGGTGAGGGGACCGGGTTTCCCGAGAATGGCCGGGTCCATATGGATCTTGCCGACATCGTGGAGCACACCGGCGAGAGCGAGACGCTCGAGGTCGTCGCTGCCCAGACCGAGGAGGGTTCCCATGTTCACCGAGAGATCGGACACTCGATGGACGTGGCCGTGGAGGTCCTCGATAACGTCCTCCATGACTTCTATAAGGATGTCTTTGGGGAGTTCCCGCATGATTAGCCACCTAGCCGGTATGACAGGGAAATTGTCGGTGGCCGGGGAGATGGTGGGTATGGGTCAAAAGTACCAATGGCTCCAGGGTCCCCCGACCTGGTTCTCAGTACCTAGATGAGACCCCCTGAGCGGGCGGCCTCGGCGAATCGTGCGGCACGACCCGGATCCACCCGGTTCGTGGCATGGCCATCGACCTTGAGCGACGAGCCCACGATCACGGTGTCGGCGACGGTCACCAGATCCGGGAGGTTCTCCGGAGACGCACCCGAACCGATCACCAGCCGGGTGTCTTCACCGACCGCGGAGCGGACTTTCGACGCTGCATGAAGGTCGGGCGCCGAACCTGTCCCGGAGCCTGACACGATGATCGCATCGGCCATACCCCGGAACCGGGTGTCGGCAGCCATCTGTCCGATATTTGCACCCGGAGGTGGGGTGGCATGTTTCACCATGACGTCGGCCCAGAGTTCCACGTCGGGACAGAGGGTCTGGCGTGTCCGGACCACCGATGCGCTCCGACCCACGATCGGTCCCTGGTCGGTGTACATGGTCCCGGTGAGGACGTTGACCCGAATCATCCGTGCTCCGGTCACCGCAGCAATTCCCAGGGCTGCGAGGGCGTCATTGCGCAGGACATTGACTCCGACCACGACATCGGTCTCGGCTGCGATCGCCACAACCGCTCTGGTGAACCCTGCGATGGTTTCCGGCGGAACACGATCGGCGAAGAACGGAGCATCCCCGAAGTTCTCGACCATCAGAGCCGGGAATCCGGCGTCGACCAACGCCGCTGCGTCGGAGACCGCAGCTTTGACCACCTTTGTCATCGATCCCTCGAAACGCGGCGCCCCGGGGAGCGGGCCGAGATGGATCATCCCCACCAGACGGGGGATGGGTGTCACAGGTAGGCCTTGGCGACCTTGATTGCGGTCTCGGCGTACTCGCCGTTGACCTGGAGACGGACCTGTGACGGCTTGACCCGATGAACCACGAGTCGGGCCCACTCGGAGGCAGAGCCCTTGATCAACTGATCGGTGTCCTCCGGGCCGTACACCCATTTGGCATACCCGGGTCCGATCACCTCGACACGAACCGGTTCATAGTGCTCACCGGCCTGCTTGAAGGCATGGGGCAGGGTCTTCCACCCCAGCCAGCAGATGTGTCTGATGCGCTGGGTGTCCTCGACTTCGATGCCGAGGGTGGAGTAGATGTCGAGACCGTGCATCCAGGTCTCCATGAGTCGGAATGTGGCGAAGGTGCGGGCACTCATGTCACCGGCGATCCACGGGACCCGATCCTCGCCGTTCATGTGTGAAAGGGGTTCGACCACTTTTGCCCGTCCGCCACGCCACCATTCGATGACGTCCTGGGGACGCATGGCACGTCCCTTCTTGATGGCGATCTTCTTCATCGCTTCGAGATCGGAGGCCTGCTGCCACTCACGGACCCTCTCGCCACCATTGATGGCGCTGGCGCCGAGTTCCTCGAAATCGGCCAGATGGGCGATGGTGTCACGCACCGTCCATGGCTTGTTCGGAGTAGGTAGATCCCAGACCTTGATCGGGATTCGCTGAAGCGATTGATCAAGGAACTGCTGCTCGGCTACGAGGTCGGAGAGGATGTCTCGCACACGCAGATTGTAATAGGTATTCGAGGTCTACTCCCAAGGCGGGAGTCCGAACAATCCCTCCTACCAGGGACGTTCCGCCATCTCCTCGGTCATCGGTTCGGGGATCTCGACCGACTCGGGCAGGCTGGCGTACTCGTTGAGTCTGTCGATCAGCTGGCGGAGTCTGCCGAAGTGGCGACGGTCGAAATGGAGTGAGATCCGTTCGCAATCGAGGGCGTCTTGGTCGGCGACTTCTGCCTCGGTCGGTTCGACTGCCGTGATCCGACCCGACACCAGGAGGTCGGCGAACTCGGCGGAGAGTTCCTGGAGCATCGCATCGTCGGGTGCCATTCGGAGACGGAGGATGAGCCTGCCCGAGTCGTACCGCTGTGAGTGATAGTTGGAGTAGAACTGGGCGATGTGCTGACCGGCTTCAATCGGGTCGGTTGTGTAATGGAACAGGGAGAGGTCCGACTCGGCGATGAACCCGTTCCTCATCTGCACATCCGTGATGAAATCGATCATCGGGACCCAGAAGCCCGCCCCCTCTGCCTCGAGGAAGACGATCGGATGCATGTCACTTTTGCCCGTCTGAATCAGGGTGAGCAACTCGAATGCCTCGTCGAGCGTCCCCCAACCTCCGGGGAGGATGCAGAAGGCATGGGACTCCTTGACGAACCCGAGCTTGCGGGTGAAGAAGTACTTGAAATTGACGGTTCGCTCCGGCGCCAGGAACCGGTTCGGTTCGGCCTCGAAGGGGAGCCGGATATTCACACCATACGAATTGGCGACGCCGGCACCACGATTGCCCGCCTCCATGATTCCCGGGCCAGCCCCGGTGATCACGCCCCAACCCTGTTCCACCATGATCCGGGCGAACTCTCCTGCGATCACATAGTTCGGATTGTCCTCGCGGAGCCGGGCCGAGCCGTAGATGGTCACCTTGGGCTCCTTGTGCCTGGAGAACACCAGGTTCGAGTACCGCATCTCCTTCACTGCGGTGTTGATCAGACGGAGGTCTGCCCGTTTCGGCCGGTCGCGGTGGAGACGGAGGATCGTGGTGATCAACTCGGCGATCAGGTCTTCGTCGGGGTTGTCCGAGGCGAGGGCGATCAACTCGCGTATGCGCGAGTCGAGATCGGGATTGCCCAACTCGTAGGTCATCGACGGGAACGTATCACGATCCGAACGGCGGGCCCGACGGACCCTTCCGGACGACCGCGTTCCAGACCGTCTCGTAGTGGTCACGATCGAAGGCGTCGACATGGGGGAGAACGAACTCGTCCCATGTGCTCCGGAGCGGGTCGGTCTCACCAGAGTGGACCAGCAACCCGGTTGGAATCCGGTCGAGCACCGTACGGAGCGACAGCGGGGTCTCCACCCTCACTCCGGTGTCGGTGGTCTCGAACGATGCGTTGATCTCGACGGTGAGACGGGAGATGGCCTCGACGAACTCGGGTCGCAGGTTCGGATATCTCCGCTCCAGCATCGCCCGGACCTGGTCCTCACCCGGGAAACGCTTCTCCCAGATCACCCAGCGGTCGGCGAAGGCCTTGTTGAGGGTCTGGGTGCCCGCATAGTCACGGATGTCGGTCGGGTTCATCGTCCCGAAGATTCGGACGTCCTCACGGAGCCTCACCGTGTCGCCGTTGGGCAGGTCGAGTGCCGCGTATCGGTCGAGGAGACCGTGGAGGGCGAACAGGGTCTCCGCCCCGGCCGCGTTGAGTTCGGAGAGATTGACCAGGGCAGGTCCGCGGAGGGCGCGGGTGATGTCTCCGTCCTCCCAACGGCTCTCAGTCCCACCCTTGCCGTCTCCGTGGAGACGGGTCGATCCGATCAAGGTCACATCGCGGACCTCACCGGTGAGCGGGATCCTGAAGTAGGGGAGACCGAGGGCGGCAGCGAACTGCTCGATGTCATGGTCTTTTCCGGTGCCCATGTGGCCGCGGACCGCGACATGGAGCGGGACCAGACCGACCGCCCCAGATCGACGTGCCGCCTCCAGTTGGGCGAACCGATAGAGCATCCCTAGATCGACATAGTGAGGATCGGGTTCGGGGATCTTGCGTTGGCGTAGCTCGGCGTTGTCGTCCCCGGACGAGACCTCGAACTTCTCCAGCTCGATCGGGGGCCGCTCTCCGCGGGGATCGTGGAATACGACTGTCTCAGGCAATTGCTTTCTCCTTGGCTCGAAATTCGGATGCCCGAAGCCACCAGGTGTCCATCCCGGAGAGACTCAGGCTGCGTCGTAAGGCGTCGCGTGTCCCGTCGACCATCGCTCGGGCAAGCTGATCAGGCTGATCGACGGCTTCATGACGGCGGTATGCGACATCCATCGTGTGGTCCCCGATGCCGAGGCCAATGACGGTGGTGCCGCTCAACTCGACCTCCTGGACGGATTTGGTCAATGCCTCGACCGAACCCCGGGTCATACCGTCGGCGAGCACCATCAGGATCCTGACATCGGCTCCGAGACGACCCATCCGGTCGGCGGCATGGATCAGGTTCATCTCGTCGACGTTGGCCGCCTTCTCGAAGAGGGATATCGGTGGCGATGTTTCCGGCGAACGCCGCGCCTGACCGGCAGCCTTCGCAGGTTCGGAGGCGGTATAGAACAGGCCGGCCATCGATTGACGGGAGTCCCGCCATCTTCGGTCGAAGGGCTTCACCAGATAGTGATTGACGGTTGTGATCAGGCGGTCGGCGGCGGCACCCTGGGTTCTGCGCAACCCGGCAGTGGCTGCCGACCTGGCCCGACGGTAGGAGCCCTCGGTGTCGGTGGCTCGGGCGGCGAAACCACGATTGAACAAGGCAACCTCGAAGTCGATCTGGAGTTCGTCACAGAGCATCGCCATCGTCCACGCCCCGAACATCGCAGCCGACATTGCCCAGGAGGTACCGGCACCGGGAGCCCTCCCCGGGCTGAGCATCGAGGCGGAGGCGTCCACCAGGAGGGACACCGCATAGTGTCTCCGGGTCCTCGCCGCCCGCCGCTCGTAGAGCCGCTCGTACAAACCCGCCCCGATGAACAGGGCAGAGTGCGGGGACACGTCGCCCTGATCGAAGCCGGACCGAAGACCGCGACGCTGGTTGGCGGCGAACAACGGGAACAGCTCACCGGAGACCCGACGCTGGGCGATGTTCCATTTCCGGGCCGCCTCGGCCAATGCCGCCATCCCCGCCTCCCCGAATGCGTTGAAAGCGACCGGGATCGGGGTCACGATCAGCTTCCCACCCTGACCGGTGGGCAGATAGACATCGGGGGCCTGACTGACCCGGAGGAGCTGTTCGGTCGATTCTTCCCCGGCGAGATCTGATGGGCCGCGTCGGTCCGAGACGCCCGACCGGGAGTCCGAAGAACGGCGGCTCTCGTGATACGACTCGGAGTCCTGAACGATGGGGGAGACCATCCGCACCGTGTCGACCCCGGAGGCGGCATCTTCGGTGTTCTTCTGGTCGGCCGCCTTGCGTTGGGCGTTGCTTGCACCATCGGGGACCTCGGTGATCAGACCATGGGTCCGGGCGATCGCCTCCAATTCGAGGGCCAGCCGGGCCACATGCCAGGGGTCGTCGCTGTCCGCCGCCTCACGGAAATGGTCGGTGCCGTCGTCGATGGCAACCGCTGCCTTGGCCTCGAATCTTCTCTCCAGGAGTTCACGCTCGACATAACCACCGGTCAGGAGGAAGCATCCGAGGACGAACTGGCTCAGCGCACCCGACTTGGAGATGGCCTGGCTCAGCGAGGAGAGGTAGAGATCTTGAAGGACCGATCGGGCCCCCGGATAGGAAGCCATGCCCTGGTACTCCTGACGGGCGTCCTCCAGGGCGAAGAAGATGACTTCGGCGACGGGTCGGCCGGTCAGGTCCAATGCGGTGAGCAAGTCGGTCTCGATGTCCTCACGTCTTTCGCCTTCGACGGGCCAATCGGCCGGGAGCTTCCGGACCTCGTCGAAATTGGTGGAGACCAGATGCATCACCTCGTGGAATGCTGACGCCAGTGCCACCTCGTCGGGGGTTACCGGAGCGTTCCGGTGATAGGCGGCCTGGAAGATGCGGGGGTCACAGACGATCTCGTCCTGGGAGACGGCAGTCTCCGATCCGAGACGAACCCTGAGATGTGGATTCTCGGAGAGACTTCTGGCGAGTCTGGTCACTGCAGGCGCGACCCGCTGATACCGGCTGACCACGGCCTCGATGGCCCGGTCTTCCGGTGAAATCAGATCGCTGAGAAAGGTCTGGTCGCGTCCGCGCATGACCGGCCATTGTCTCATGCCTGTCAAACATCATGACGGGGTAGGGCAGTCGTTACGTCGAGTCGAGCCCGGTAGACATCTCTGCCTAATCCCCACGACCGATATACCCTCCAACCGGTGTATTACGACCTGACCAGACTTCCCAACGGCGTGCGGGTGATCACTGAGAGCATGCCGTCGCTCCGTTCAGTCGCTCTCGGCTGCTGGATAGACACGGGCACCCGCGACGAGAACGACAACGAAGCTGGCGTCTCCCACTTCCTCGAACACCTCCTCTTCAAAGGTTCGGAAAAGCTTTCCGCCCGTGATGTCTCGGAGACATTCGACGCCATCGGGGCCGAATCGAACGCATTCACCTCGAAGGAGGCCACCTGTTACTGGGCCCGTCTCCTCGACCAGGAGATGCCGACCGGTCTCGACATCCTGGCTGAGATCATCCAGCGTCCCGCCTTCCGGCCCCATGAAATCGAAGCGGAGCGCCAGGTCGTCATCGAAGAGATCAACATGTCCGAAGACGACCCGGACGACGTCGCATTCGAGAACTTCACCACCCGGTTCTTTACCGGGCATGCCCTGGCCGCACCGGTGCTTGGCACCCGGGAGTCGATCAGGGGAATGACCCGCGATGACATCAACGGTTACTGGAAGCGTCGGTACGGGGCAGGCTCGATGGTGGTGGCGGCAGCAGGGTCGGTCGACCATGAGTCTTTCGTCGGGATGATCGCCGAACGATTCGGCGAGTGGAGTGGTGAGGCCGTCGACCACACCAACTCGACGATTGTTCCGGACAGCGGGGTGCAGGTCACCGGACGCGACACCGAGCAGGCCCATGTGGTAATCGGAGGTCCCGGACTGGCCAGGGACGATGACCGTCGTTGGGCCTTCGAGGTGCTCAATCACATCGTGGGGGGTGGGATGTCGTCCCGACTCTTCAGGGAGATCCGTGAGGAGCGGGGTCTGGCGTACGCCGTCTACGGGTTCAAGCTCTCCTACGCCGACAACGGCGCCTGGGGTATCTACGTCGGGACCACACCGACCCAGACCGACACCTGCATGAGCATCATCAGGGAAGAACTGGCCAAAGTGGTGGCAGAGGGGATCACTCCCGCCGAATTGGAACGGGCCAAAGGTTCAATCCGCGGAGGTTTGGCCCTCGCCCTGGAGGATCCGAACAGCCGGATGATCAAGCTGGGTCGTGACGAGTTGAGTGGGACGCCTCATCTCTCAGTCGACGATCGTCTCGCCCGACTCGAGGCGATCGACCTGGCACAGGTACAGCAGGTCGCCGTGGATCTCTACGGCCGACCGGAGCGGGTGATCGGAGCGGTCGGTCCGTTCGACGAATCCGACCTCACTCCCTACCTCGAGAACTAGTCGCCGGGACTGAACTCCAGGCTCATCGGCCTCTCGTCGAACTGAATGACGCCGGCGGTGGCGTCGACCCGCACGAGCTGCAATCCACCACCCAATTGGTGAACGCCGTCACCGGTTGGCCAACCCTGGATCCGGTAGTCAGCGACAGGGTGGCGGCTGGTCCAGAGAATCGACTGCAGACCCTGCGTCAGGGTGATCGCCCCGATGGGGCCACTCGCCGGTTCCAGTGTCGCACCCGGTGAGGGTGCCTCGAATCTGGCCAGCTGGGAGAAACCGAGCAGAGCGAGAAGGCCGACGATCACGGTGCGGGAGAGGACGGTTGGCATCGCTGACAACCTAAGCCCGGAGGGCCGGTTACTGAACCGCTATCTCCACAAACTGCGAAAGGACTAGTCCGTAGACCAGGGCTACGAAGACCAGGATCAGACCGAGAGCGATCGCCGAACGTTCCCGTTTTGCTGCCGAGCGGGCAATGAGAAAGCCCGCCGCGACCCAGAAGGTCACATCGAGCGGCCAGGCCAGAACAAGTTCACCGAATAGAACCCCGAATGCGGCAGAGATGGGACCCCCGGCGTAAAGCATGGTCAGGGCCAGGGTCTCGCACATGCCGGTGCAGGTGTCCTGACCGGCGAGGGTGAGTCCGATTGCGAGAAACACCGCGGCAAGACCGAGCAGGAGGACGGTGACCATGGCGGCCTCACGGCATCCGGGGGCGTTGGCTGCTGGAGTCACCGGCGGGATGGTAAGGCTCCGTGGTTCGAACCTGTATCCGGAGACTTTGGCGACCCGGCTACCGTGATGATCAAAAGGAAAGGCCAGATGGAACTCAGAGAAATCATGTTGATCCTGCACATCATCGGAGCAGGAACCTGGTTGGGAGCGAACATGGTTCAGTTCGCCGTATCCCGACCCGCAAGTCTGGAGGGGCCAAAGGTGGCTGCAGCATGGTCCCGGATGGCAGCCAACATGGGCACCAAGCTCTACATGCCGGCCGGTCTTCTGGTCCTGCTCTCGGGAGTTGTCCTGGTGGTCGACAGCGATGTGTACACCTTCGGGTCACGGTTCGTCACCATCGGCATGGCTGCCGTGATCATCGGTGCCGTCCTGGGCCCGACCGTGTTCGGGCCGGGTGGTCACAAACATGCCGAGGCGGTCGAAGCCGGTGACGAGGCCACCGCCCGCCGGATCGGGTCGCGGATCACCCGGTTTGCTCTACTCGACACCCTGGTGGTCATCCTTGCCATCGTGGTGATGGTGCTTCGTTGGGTTTAACCCGACGGCAAGGTAGTTCGGTTGCCATAACTCTGGTCCTGGCGGCTTGCAGCAGCTTTCCCCTCGGTTTGGTCCCGACGACGACCACCGATCCAACAACCACGACGACCACCACATCCACGACAACCACGATCCCGACAACCACTACGACCACCCTCCCCCCGGTTGAGGCCACGGGGAGGGTCGTCGACCCCGACGGGCGACCTATCGCCGGTGTCACCGTCCGGTTGGGCGAGAGTCTGGCCACCACCCTGGCCGACGGCAGCTTCCTGGTGTCGGCGAGCACTCCGTCCGATCTCATCTTCTCCGGGCCGGGCCGGGTACAGACTGAAGTCGGTTGGCACGACGGGGAGCACACCGTCACGTTGGAGCCGATGGTGGTGCGGGGCCTCCGTGTCGGTGCGGGCGCCGCCGGGAACGAGGACCTCTTCAATGAAATTCTCGACCTGGCAGAACGAACCGTGGTCAATGCCCTTGTCTTCGACACCAAACAGGAGGGTGGACAGGTGCTCTATGACACCACCGTCCAGGAAGCCCATCAGATCGGTGCGGTGGCCGTCCATTACGACCCCCACACGGTCCTGGCCAGGGCGAAAGGAGCCGGGTTGTACACGATCACACGGATCGTCGCCTTCGAGGACAGGTTCCGGGCCAACGCATACCGGGAGGAGAAGCTGGCCGGACCGTGGGTCGATCCGGCGGCGCCGGGCGTCCGCCGATACAACCTCGACCTGGCGATCGAGGCCTGCTCGCTCGGTTTCGACGAGATCCAGTTCGACTATGTCCGCTACCCGACAGGGGTCGCCGGGCAGCAGGGGAGTCACCGCAATCTGACCGAGGAGCAACGTGTCGCCAACATCGCTTCCTTCCTGGAACTGGCCCGGGCCGAACTGGCCCCGCTCGGATGCGCGGTGAGTGCCGACATCTTCGGGATCGTGGTGTCGACCGCCAACGATCAGGGCATAGGCCAGATCCCCGAAGACCTCTCCCGACATCTGGACGCGATCAGCCCCATGGTGTATCCCAGCCACTACGACAACGGGTGGATCGGGCTCGCCAACCCGAATGACCACCCATACCGGGTTGTGGCCAATGCTCTCGACTCGGCGGGACCACGTGTCGAAGCGGGGGTTCTCCGACCCTGGCTTCAGGCGTTCTGGTGGACCAATCAGCAGATCAGGGAGTCCATCCGCGCTGCGGAAGAGAGGGGCGTCGGTTGGCTGCTCTGGAATTCTGGAAGCCGGTTCGACCTGGCAGCCATCCCTGTGGAGGGCGACGGGTGAAGATCGGGATCCAACTCCCGGAAGTCGAGCGGCCGGTGACCTGGGCCGAGATGCGTGACATCGTCCGTGCCATCGAGTCATGTGGTTTTGACTCGGTGTGGATGGGTGACCATCTTCTGTATCGCCACGCCGACGGGGTGGCCCGGGGACCGTATGAGGTGTGGACCGGTCTGGCGGCTGTCGCCGAGATGACAGAGCGCGTCGAACTCGGGCCACTGGTTGCCTCGACCTCATTCCACTCCCCGGTGATGCTGGCCAAGAAGGCCGCCACCGTCGACGACATCAGTGGAGGTCGTCTCATCCTCGGGCTCGGGGCGGGATGGAACCGGGTCGAATACGAGGCATTTGGCTTCCCTTTCGATCGACGGGTCGACCGATTCGAAGAGGCGTTCACCGTCATCCGGACCCTGTTACGTGATGGGTTCATCGACTTCCGGGGTCGGTACTACACGTTCCGCGACGCTGAACTGGTGCCCCGCCCGCGACCCGACATTCCCTTACTGATCGGTTCCCGCGGTCCCCGGATGCTCCGGATCACCGTTCCGCATGTCGACATGTGGAACACCTGGTACGTCGACTACGGGAACCGTCCTGAGGGTCTTGGCGACCTGACCCAGAAGCTCGATGCGATCTGTGCCGAAGTCGGGAGGGACCCATCCCGGATCGAACGAACCGCGGCGGTCTACGTTCAGCTCCCCCGGGGGAGAGGTCGGAGTCCCGGGAGCAAGGAGCGGTCTCCGACCGGACCGATCCTGGCGGCGGATTTCCGTGAGTCACTGGTGGGATTCGAACAGGCGGGGATCGGGCATCTCCAGGTCGTCCTCGACCCGATCGATGCAGCCGGGGTGGAGGAGTTGGCCTCCCTGATCCATTGACTTGACAAATGGTCGGGAATACCCGACCATACGGGAATGGCCGACCATTCGGTACCGGACTACGAGCTGGAGGACGTGCTCAACCTCGAGACGGCCGACCAGTTCCGTGCCCTTTTCGACGAAACCAGACTCCACATAATCGACATGCTCACCGAGCGGGCGGCCACCGTCAGCCAACTGGCCGAGGCTCTGGATCGTCCCAAGGGGACCGTCGGGCACCATGTCGGCGTCCTCGAGGCGGCCGGGCTGATTCAGGTGGTCCGCACCCAGCGGGTTCGCGCCATCCAGGCCAAGTACTACGGGCGGACCGCCCGGATCTTCGACTACTCGAAGGCCACCGAGCACGGGATCGACATCAACCTGGCCCTGGCACGGGCGATTGAAGAGATGGTGGCAGCGCGGGATGTCTTCCCGGATCCCGACATGCCCGGACTCCAGGGTGTCCGCTACGCCCGTATCCCACCCGAGCGGGCCAGGGAATGGGCAGAACGTTTGAAGGAGCTGGTCATGGAGTTCACCGGAGAGCCACGAGAGGGTGACGTTGTCTACGGTCTGGCCGTCGCCCTGTACCCGACCGACCGCCCCCACCTGAAATGAAGTTCGGTCGAAACTACTGGAAGCTGTGGAGTGCCTCGGTGGTCTCCAATCTGGGTGACGGTGTCGCCACCGTCGCCTATCCGTGGTTGGCATCTCTGATCACCCGTGATGGCTTCAAACTCGGGTTGGTCGTCCTCGCCGGGCGCCTCCCCTGGCTGATCTTCTCCCTACCGGCTGGTGTCATCACCGACCGTGTCGATCGTCGTCGGATCATGGTGGCGATGGACCTGGCCCGGGCAGTTGTCACCGCCGGTGTTGTGGCATTGGTGCTGGCAAACGTGGACGGACTGAATGCGGTTGCGACCTCACAGACCCCACTGCCAAACGAGAACTTCCTCCTCGCCGCCGCTGTGTTCGCCACCTTCCTCTTCGGTATGGCCGAAGTGCTCCGGGACAATGCCGGTCAGACCCTGATGCCATCGCTTGTCGACCAGAGCGTCCTCGAGAAGGCCAACGGACGGATGTGGGCGGCAGAAATGATCATGAACCAGTTCGCCGGGCCACCCTTCGGCGGGGTTCTTCTCGGACTCGGCCTGGTGATTCCCTTCTACCTCCATACCGGTTCGTTCGTGGTCTCCGCCCTGCTTTTGTCCCTGATCGTCGGGAACTTCAATGCCCGGGCCGCCTCGACAGGGGAGGGGCAGGCTCCAACCACGTTCTGGGCGGATCTGAAGGAAGGGTTCAAATGGCTCTGGTCCCATCCCGTGCTCAGACCGCTGGCCCTGGCCCTGGGCACGCTCAATGCCACCGCCACCATGGCGACGACCACTTACGTGCTCTACGCCCAGGAGGTCCTGGGTCTCGAAGCCGCAGGTTTCGGCCTCCTCCTGACCGCCGGGGCCGTCGGTGGTGTCATCGGCTCCCTGGCGGCATCCCGGATCACCGCCCGTCTCAGCAAGGGCACGGCCCTGTTCGCATCGATGACCATCTTCGGTCTGACCACGATCGTGATCGGATTGAGCTCTTCGGCGGTGGTCGTCTGGATCATGGGTCTGGTGTCCACACTCTTCGTTCTGGTCTGGAACGTGATCACCGTCTCCCTCCGCCAGCGGGTGATCCCTGACCGCCTTCTGGGACGGGTCAACTCGGTCTATCGCTTCTTCGGGTGGGGGATGATGTCGATCGGCGCACTTCTCGGTGGGGCGATCGTGTCGCTTTCAGATCCCGGCTTGGGAAGGGAGTGGTCGTTGCGTCTGCCCTTCCTCGTCGCCGGTGCGATCCAACTGTTGATGCTGACCTACGCACTGCCGCGTTTCAACAGCCAGAAGATCGCCGAGGCTGAAACGGCTGCCATCGGCTAATTTCCCGAGCATGAAGCTCGAGACAACCAGTTTCACCGACGGGGGTCCCATCCCGGCCCGATACGCATTAGCCCGCCCGGCACCAGTTGGCCATGTAGAGCTGTCGGACAACATCAACCCGGCCCTTTCGTGGTCGGACGTGCCGGAAGGGACCAAATCATTCGCCCTCATCTGCCATGACCCGGATGTCCCCAGTTCCGGAGAGGACGTCAACAAGGAGGATCGTGAGGTTCCCGCCAGCCTTCCCCGGGTCGACTTCTACCACTGGGTCGTGGTCGACCTCCCCGCCCATCTACGTTCCATAGAAGAGGGCGAATTCAGCAATGGCGTCACCCCGCGCGGTAAGGACGGCGGTGGAGGGCCCAATGGCTGTCGGCAGGGTTTGAACGACTTCACCGGATGGTTCGCCGGCGATCCCGACATGGCCGGCGACTACCACGGGTACGACGGTCCGGCGCCACCCTGGAACGACAGCATCGTTCATCGCTACGTCTTCACCCTGTATGCCCTGAAGGTCGATTGGACTTCGGTGATGGGATCGTTCACGGGACCGGAAGTACTCGACGCGATCGAGGGCCAGATCCTGGCCCAAGCGAGCGTTTCCGGCACCTACACGCAAAATCCGCGGCTGCTCGGCTGATATGACGCCGGGTCCCCTGTACGACGACGGGACCGGAGACGTCCCCGGCGGGGTGGACCGGCCGGTCGAGCGGGTGATCGTGGTCGGCGCCGGGATGGCCGGGCTTGCCACCGCCAACGCGCTGACCCACGCCGGGGTCGATTGTGTTCTGTTGGAGGCACGGGATCGTCCCGGTGGTCGTACCCACACTGTTGACTTCGGTGGATTGCCGGTCGACGTGGGTGGTTCCTGGATTCACCACCCGGGCGGGAATCCGATGACGCGGCTCGCCGACCAGTTAGGTCTCGAACGTGTCAGCGGCGACTTCCTCGAGGCGATGGTCCTCTTCGATATCGAGGCCGGGAAACCCCTGGACCCTCCCGACCGGGAGACCCTAAGGAAGATCTATCAGGGGTTCGACCAGGGACTCCGGGAGCTGTCTGCCGAACTCGGCCCGGATGTCGACATGGTCACCGCGTGTGAGCGCTACCTGGATCGGGTGATCGAACCAGGCAGGATCCGGGACCTGGCGCGGAGTCGTCTCCACGGATGGGTGGAGGCCGACGCTTCCGGACCGGTCGCCGACGTGTCCCTCGGGTTCATGCTGTCGCCATACCAGCCAGGGTACGAGGGGGACGACATCGGGGATTTCGTTGTCGGGGGTTACCGGATGATCGTGGACGGTCTGGCCACCGGTGTCGACATCCGTTACGGCGCCGCTGTCGACGCTATCAGATACGACGCCAATGGCGTACGGGTGATCCTGAGCGACGGAACCGTCGAGGAATGCTCACACGTCGTGATCACCGTCCCGCTAGGTGTCCTCAAGTCGATGGGGATTGGTTTCGAGCCAGGGCTCCCTGCGGAGAAGGTCTCGGCCATCGAGCGTCTCGGGTTCGGCCGCTTCGAGAAGGTGGTGATCCGGTTCGAGGAGGCCTTTTGGACCGCCAACGGGATACCTCATCTTCTCCCGGTCAACACCGACGCCTCCCCGAGGGTCAGGGCAATCTTCGGTATGGACAACGCATTCGGTGACCCCGTGGTGACCGCCTTCGACTCGGGAGCTGGTGCCGTCTTCGGAGCGACCGGTGATGACGAGGTCAAGGCCATGATCGTCGACCTCCTCGAGGCGGCCAGCGGCGTCGCCGCCGCCCCGGTTGTCGACCTCATGCGGACCAATTGGGCCGGAGATCCATGGACCCGCGGCGGTTACACCTACTGCCGGCCCGGTTCCGGCTACGACGACATTGCCACTCTCGCCGAGCCTGTGGCGGGAAGGGTGCTCTTCGCCGGAGAGGCGACCAGCAGGGAACGGGTCGGCTATGCCGACGGCGCTCTGACCACAGGTATCAGAGAGGCAAAGCGCCTACTCGGAGTGCCCGAGGTGACTCTGGGTCGGCTCAGCTCTCGGTGATCGTCACCCGGTTGATCACCGCGGGATCACGGGGGCGGTCGCTCGAGTCAGTCGGCGTGGTTGCAATCGAATCCACCGTCTCCAGACCGGAGGTCACCTGCCCGAAGATGGTGTAGGCGTGGGGGAGCCTCACGTCGGTGTGGCAGATGAAGAACTGGCTTCCATTGGTGTGTGGGCCGGCATTTGCCATTGCCACGGTGCCCCGTCGGTACTCGCCGGGACCCTCGAGTTCATCGCGGAACTTGTACCCGGGTCCACCCATACCGGTCCCGGTCGGGTCACCGCCCTGGATCATGAAATTCTCGATGACCCGATGGAAAGTGACCCCGTCGTAGTAGCCATCGCGTGCCAGGAACACGAAGTTGTTGACCGTGTTCGGGGATCGTGCGGGATCGAATTCGATGACGATCTCACCATGGTTGGTATCGAGGGTGGCGGTGTAGGTCTTGTCGAGGTCGATGGCGAAGTCGGGTGGGGATAGGTACTGCTGTGGCATCAAAGGCTCCTCAGGACTGGTTGAAGTAGGCGGGTTCGTTGCCCGGCTTCCACTTGATCGAACAACCCATGGACGGGTACTGCTCGGTGGAAGGTTCCGAGTCCGAAAGGACGGCCTCGATGGCCGCTCTCAGATCGCGACCGGTCACCGGCACCCCCGAGTTCGGACGCGAGTCGTCGAGACGACCCCGGTAGACCAGTTTCCGATCGGAGTCGAACAGGAACAAGTCGGGGGTGCACATGGCGGTATAGGCGGCAGCCACGGTCTGGTCCTCATCGTGAAGATACGGGAACACATAACCCTGAGCCTCCGCCTCCTTCTTCATCATTTCGGGGGAATCGTCGGGGTAGCTGTCGGCGTCGTTGGAGGAGATCGCCACGATCGCCAGGTCGGAGGTCTGGTAGTCGGTCCCGAGCCGGGCTAGCTCCTCACTGACATGCTTGACGTAGGGACAGTGATTGCTGAGGAACATGACCAGCAGGGCCTTCTTGTCGGCGAAGTCGTCGAGTGAGAACTTCTCCCCGCTGACCGCGTCAGGCAGGGTGAAGTCAGGCGCCCTGGTGCCGAGCGCCAGCATTGTTGATGTAACAGCCATGGGTCAAGGGTACCTGCTGGCGGCAGTTGGTACTTTGGGCCGATGCATCCACCTCCACCCGGACCCGCCCATCCCAGGACGTTGTTGGCTTCAGCGGCGGCGTTGATGGGGGAGGAGAGGGTTGTTGATTGGTGTTGCCGGTTGATCAGCGGCGAGGGTCGTCCCGACGATCCCGACCTGGGTTGGTTGGGAGGGACCGAAGCGTGGCTCCCGTACTGGCGACGGGTATGGGGTGCCAGAGGACTGCTCTACGTGTGGGATGACAGTCCGGCGACCATCGAGGCAGTGGGCAGGGCGATGAGCGACGACCACTGGAGGGTCCGGGAGATGGGCTGCAAGGTGGTGCGGGCCCGGCAGGTTGAAGACCTGTTCGCAGAGACCGAAGAACTCCGACGGGACGAGCATCCTCGTGTCCGCGCCGCCGCCGAGCGAGCTATCCGTGTGCTGTGAGAGTGTGGGTAGGCTGGCTCAATGGCCTCCTGGGATGACGTCTCCCGAATCGCCGGTTCGCTGCCGGAGGTCGTGACACGCGGCCGGAACCACTGGCAGGTCAAAGGCAAGTCGTTCGTTTGGGAACGGCCACTCCGTCCTAAGGACATCGAGGAACTCGGCGACAGTGCCCCGGAGCCGCCGATCCTCGCGGCATGGGTACCCGACAAGCTGGCCAAAGATGCTCTGGTCCGGTCAGCACCGGACATCTACTTCACCACGAGCCACTTCGATGGGTATGCAATTGTGCTGATCCGACTCGCCCGGATAGCCGTTGAAGAACTTGAGGAGACCATCGTCGAAGCCTGGCTCACCCGTGCCCCCAAACGTCTGGCTGCGGGGTATCTCGCGTCGAATTGAGGCCCCCGATACGGATAGGTCGGGTCCTGGTGCGGGTGGCATGCGTGGTAACCCGGTAGGCTCTGGGCTGTGACCGACAAACCACATGCTCCATTCGGTTATGTCGCCACGGCGATGATCACCCCGTTCACACCCAACAACGAGGTGGATCATGAGGCCGCAGGGCGGCTTGCCCGAGACCTGTCCGATACCGGCACCGACACCATCCTCGTCGCCGGAACAACCGGGGAATCCCCGACCCTCACCGATGATGAGAAGGTGGCCCTTTTCCACACCGTGGTGCAGGCGGTGGCGGAGAAGGACACAATGGTGATGGCCGGAACCGGCACCTACGACACAGCCCACTCCGTTGAGATGACCCATCGGGCGGTCGCGGCCGGGGTCGACGGGATCCTGGCGGTGAACCCCTACTACAACAAGCCGCCCCAGCGTGGCCTGGTGGCGCATTTCAAAGCCATCGCAGAAGTGGGCTCACCGGTGATGGTCTACAACATCCCCGGTCGAACTTCGGGTCGGGTCGAGGTCGAGACACTGGCCGAACTCGCCGGGAATCCCGGCATCGTGGCGGTCAAGGATGCGGTGGGCAGCCCCGACTTCACCTCCCGGACCATCGCCGCAGCCCCGAATCTGGCGATCTACTCAGGCGACGACAGCATGACCCTGCCGATGATGTCGATTGGAGCGGTCGGTGTGGTGTCGGTGATCGCACACCTCGCCGGACGCACCGTCCGCGACATGGTCCGCGCCGCCCACGAGGGAGACTGGACCGAGGCGAGACGTCTCCATCACCTCCTCCTACCTCTCTGCCAGGCCTGCTTCCTCGAGCCCAACCCGATGCCGGTCAAGGCCGCCATGAACGCCTTCTGGGGATCGGTCGGTTCGGTCCGACTGCCTCTGGTCGAGCCGATGCCTGACACCCTGACCGCCATCGAGAAGGCGCTCGGGGCAATTCACCCTCTGTGAGCGTCTCGGTCACTTTCCTGGGTGGGCTGGGCGAGATCGGGCGCAACTGCGCCGCACTCGAAGTCGACGGCAAGATCGCCCTCATCGATGTCGGCCTGATGTTCCCTGAGGAAGAGATGCTCGGTGTCGATCTGGTGTTCCCCGACTGGCGCTGGCTCGCCGACCGGGTGCACGACGTCGAGTTCGTGATCATCACCCACGGACACGAAGACCACATGGGTGCACTCGGCTACTTCCTCCGCAACATCAACGTGCCGGTGTACGGGACCCGCATGGGGTTGGAGTTGGCCCGGGGCCGGGTCGACGAACTCGGAGTGGTCTCCGACTTCCGGCCCGTCCCGATGAAGAAGTGGGTAGAGCACGGACCGTTCAAGTTCATGTTCATCCCGGTCAGTCACTCCGTGCCGGATGCTGCCGCGGTGGCGTTTGACACTCCCGAGGGGGTGGTCGTCCACTCCGGCGACTTCAAGCTCGACCCGACTCCAATCGATGGAAAACCCACCGATCTGCCCGCCTTCGCCACGCTGGCACGACGGGGGGTGAGGCTCCTTCTCTCCGACTCCACCAACGCCGAGAGATCCGGGTTCGAGCCTTCAGAGAGTTCGGTGGGCAAGCCGATCTCAGAGGTGATCCGTGACGCCCCCGGACGGGTGATCGCAGCATGCTTCTCATCGCATGTGCACCGGGTGCAACAGATCGTCGACGCCGGTCTTGCCAACGGAAGGAAGATCGCCTTCCTGGGACGGTCGATGGAGAAGAACACCGCGATCGCCGCCGAGTTGGGAGTGCTGGAAGCACCCGAAGCGAGCATCGTAGATATCAAGACGCTCGCCGGGCTGCCGGAACGCGAACAGCTTCTCATCACCACGGGCAGTCAGGGTGAACCCTTTGCCGCCCTCTCTTTGATGTCTCACGGTCGGCACCGTCACATCGACCCCGGCGAGAACGACACCGTGCTGATCTCGGCCCGGCCCATCCCTGGCAACGAGACCGCAGTCTCGAAGGTCATCTCCAACCTGATACGTCGTGGTGCCAGGGTGGTCCACGGTCAGAACGCACACGTCCATGTCTCCGGCCACGCCCGTCGCGAGGAGCTGTTGACTTTCATCAATGTCCTCCGACCTCGGGCATTCGTGCCGATCCACGGCGAGTATCGCCACCTCCATGCCCATGCAGCCCTGGCAGCCGAGATGGGCGTGCCATGGGTAGAGATCCTCGAGGACGGTGACCGTGTCATCCTCGATGGGAAGAAGACCAGCGTGGAACGTGACGCGGTCCCGGCCGGGTATGTGTACCTGGACGGGTCGACCGTCGGTGGGACGCAGAGTGGGGTCCTCCGCGACCGGTCGCATCTAGCCGACGATGGTGTGGTCGTGGTGACCGTAGGGGTCGACAAGAACACCGGTGCCATCATCTACGGCCCCGACCTCGACTCCCACGGAGTGATGGATGATCCGTCGGCGGTCCTGGAGAAAGCGGCGAGCGCGGTGCGGGAGGCCCTGGAGGTCGAACGGTCGGGTCGGGCGGATCACGCCGAACTCCAGAAGGCGGTCCGACAGGCGGCGGGACGGGTCATCAGGGCCGAAACCGCACGCAAACCGGTGATAGTGCCGGTGGTGATGGAGCTTTAGTTCCACACCGTCGGAGAAATCCGCGTTATCGTTTCAGATGAATGGCAACACGGACACCCACCCGGAAGGGATCCGGGCGGAGTCGGGTGTCCCCCAAACAGAAGAAGAAGAACCCTGTCGGGTTGCGTGAGAAGATCGCTGGTCTCCGCAGCCGGATAAGGGCCAGCCTGGGACGTCAGACCGACGATGTCTGGGGTCTCGTACTCATCGTCCTGGCAATCCTCATCTGCCTCGCTTTCTTCGGTATGGCCGGACCGGTGGGTAACGGGATCGAGAACTCCCTCAAGTTCCTCTTCGGGATCTGGCGCTACGCCCTTCCCGTCGCACTGGCTGCAATCGGGGTGGTGATGATCTCGGGACGGCCTCGTGAGGGTTCCCGTCCGATCATCATCGGGGGTTTGCTCACCTTCCTGGGGACACTCGCCATGTTCCATCTCCTCACCGGTGCGGTGGCGCTGCGTCCCAACATCGAACTGGTCAAAGAGCGTGGTGGTGCTGTGGGAGCGGTGATGGCTTACCCGCTGCGTCGTGTCCTCGGGTTGTGGGGCGCCCTGGTGGTGTTCGTTTCGATCATCTGCATCGGAGTGCTGGTGACCACCCGGACCACGGTGAAGCAGTTGTTCCAGGGTTTCGCCCACATGTTCCGCACCGCCAAGAACTTCGCCCGCTCCACCCTGTTCGAAGGTGGCCCGGCTCCGGCCCCCACGCTGGTCGTTCCCGAGATCGAGCCAGCACCACCCAAGGGCAAGCATCAGGAGCCAAAGCCGGCACGGAAGAAACCCGAGTTGAAGGCCGAGCCCACCGGGAAGCCGGCATCACCTCCCCAGGTCGTCGACCTCACCACCACGGGTGACTACAAGTTGCCACCACTCAGTCTCCTTGAAGGGGGCACGGGCGGGGAGGTCAACCGGAAGTCCCTCGAAGAAACTGCCCGTCAGTTGGAGGACGCCCTCACCCAACATGGTGTCGATGTCACCCTGACCAGGATCACGCCCGGGCCGACCGTTACCCGATATGAGATCGCCCTGGCACCGGGTGTCAAGGTGAACAAGGTCTCCAACCTGGCCCACGACATCGCCTACGCCCTGGCCACCCCCGACGTCCGGCTCATCGTTCCCATCCCGGGCAAGCAGGCCATCGGTGTCGAGGTCCCGAATGCCAAGCGTCGTCTGGTGTCGTTAGGGGACATCCTCGGAAGTGCTGAAGCAGCGGTGCCGATGCATCCCCTCACCGTCGGGCTGGGCATGGACATCTCCGGCGCACCCAAGCTTCTCAACCTGGCCGAACTGCCCCATGTCCTGATCGCCGGGGCGACCGGTGCCGGCAAATCCTCCTGCATCAACTCGATTGTTACCTCCATCCTGATGCGGACCAGTCCCGATGACGTCCGTCTCATACTGGTCGACCCGAAGCGGGTCGAACTCGGGCAGTACGACGGTGTCCCGCATCTCCTCACCAGGGTCATCACCAATCCCAAGAAGGCCAATGAGGCCCTGAAGTGGGCGGTCGGGGAGATGGACCGACGCTACGACCTGCTCAACGAGGCCAAGGTGCGTGACATCGAGGGGTACCGCGCCAAGCTCGCCAGTGGCGACCTCGATCCTGAAGGGTTCGACCGATTCCCGTACATCGTGATCGTGGTCGACGAACTCAACGACCTGATGATGGTCGCCGGTCGGGAGGTCGAAGAGTCGATCGTCCGGATCGCCCAGATGGCCCGCGCCGTCGGCATCCACCTGGTCGTGGCCACCCAACGTCCGTCGGTCGATGTGATCACCGGTGTCATCAAGGCCAACATCCCCAGCCGTCTCGCCTTCAGCGTCGCTTCCCAGACCGATAGTCGGGTCATCATCGACGGCGCCGGCGCCGAGAAGTTGATCGGCATGGGTGACATGCTGGTCGTGACCGCCAAGGAGCCCCGACCGCAACGGATCCAGGGTGCCTGGGTACGTGAGTCCGAGATCCATGCTGTTGTCGATTGGGTCAAGAAGCAACGGGACGCAGTCGACGAAGCGGTCGTCCTCGAGGCTCCCGCCTCCTCCGGATCGGGGAGTGGCGACGAGGACGATGATGTCGACAGCGACCTGATCAGGGAGGCCATGGAGCTGGTGGTGAGATCACAGCTCGGTTCCACCTCGATGCTGCAACGCAAGCTCCGGATCGGGTTTGCCCGCGCCGGTCGGGTGATGGACACCCTGGAACGCAAGGGTGTCGTCGGACCTTCTGTGGGCAGCAAGGCCCGCGAGGTCCTGATGACCGTCGATGAACTCGAGGAGGCCCTGCAGGCCGAGTCGAGCACCGTATAGGTAGACCGCCCCGGCGAACGGGGCCGGTTCGATGCCCACCAGAGCAAACTAAGCTCGCGGTTCCACCGGGTGGTGGGCACATGGAGGACCTCTCAACACGTGAGTTCACGCAAGCCAGGGCTGGGCCGCGGTCTCGAGTCGCTGATTCCGACCGACGCCGCCCCGACAACTTTGATTCCAAACGGCAAGAATCCGGCCGATGAATACGGGCCTGTGTTCGGATTGATCGACCCCGACGGGACGGTTCGTGACCGTCTCCCCGTGACCCTCGATGAGATGAGAGGTCTCTACGCCGACATGGTCGAGGCTCGTACCTACGACGAGAAGTCGATTGCCATGCAGAAACAGGGTCGACTCGCCACCTATGCGCCGTTCCGGGGGCAGGAGGCCGCCCAGATCGGGGCAGCCGCCGCACTCCGACCCGGCGACTGGGTAGCGGGCACCTATCGGGATGCTGCGCTCAACTGGAAGGCCGGGTACCCCTGGCGACTCCTGATCCTGGGACGGACCGGGGACGAGCGTGGAGGAGAGGTGCCTGAGGGTGTCAATGTCCTACCCCCTTCGATCACCGTCGGCGGTCACATGATTCACGCCGTCGGTCTCGCCTGGGCGGAGAAGCTCAAGGGAACCAACCGGATCGCACTGACTTCGTTCGGTGATGGTGCAACCTCCGAGGGCGACTTCCACGAGGCGATGAACTTCGCCGCCGTCTATGAGACACCCAC
Organism: uncultured Acidimicrobiaceae bacterium; assembly: GCA_964400035.1. Taxonomy (GTDB): domain Bacteria; phylum Actinomycetota; class Acidimicrobiia; order Spongiisociales; family ZC4RG35; genus ZC4RG35. Next base: position 58,915 of record CAYNSP010000001.1, read on the forward strand.
CGTGTTCCTCTGCCAGAACAACGGATTCGCCATCTCCTATCCAACCTCCGAACAGACCCGGAGCGAGACCTACGCCGACAAGGCGATCGCTTACGGGATGCCAGGGGCCAGAGTGGACGGGAACGACGTGGTCGCGGTTCTGGCCGCTGTCCGTGAAGCCGCTGAACGGGCGCGATCAGGAAAGGGTCCGAGCCTGATCGAGGCGGTCACCTACCGTCTCGGTCCCCACACCACCGCCGACGACCCGGCCCGTTATCGAAAAGAGTCAGAAGTCGCCGAATGGGAGCAGAAGGATCCCCTGATCAGGGTGAGAAGACTTCTGGAACGATCAGGAGCCTGGGACCAGGAGTGGCAGGACTCCCTGGAAGCGGGAGCCTCACGACGGATCGAGGAGGCCGTTGAATGGGCTGAGGCCGTCCCGGAACCGACCAGAGAGGAGATGTTCCGTCGGATGTACGCAGAGCCGACAGCGCCTCTGATCGAGCAGATGCGGGAGTCCGGTCTTGACTGAGTTGAACCTGGCCCAGGCCATCAATACTGCCCTCGACGATGCCCTTGCCTCGGACGACAGGGTCGTGCTGCTCGGTGAAGACATCGGACGCACCGGCGGGGTGTTCCGGATCACCGACGGACTGCGGGAAAAGTACGGGCCGAAACGGGTCTTCGACACACCCGTTGCCGAGTCAGGGATCATCGGTGCCGCATTCGGCATGGCCATTGCCGGTCTACGACCAATCGCCGAGATGCAGTTCATAGGGTTCTCGTATCCCGCCTACGACCAGATCATCAATCATGTCGCCCGGATCAGGAACCGCTCCAACCACCGATTCACCGCCCCGATGGTGATCCGTATGCCATACGGGGGAGGAATCGGTGCCGCCGAACACCACTCCGAGTCGACCGAGTCGATCTACGCCCACATACCCGGCGTCAAAGTGGTCGTTCCCTCGACACCGAAGGATGCGAGGGGCCTGATGCTGGCCGCGGTCGAGGATCCCGACCCGGTGATCGTCCTCGAACCGATCCGCTCCTATCGTGCGGTCAAGGAGGATGTTCCCGGGATCTACTACACCACCGACATCGGGCCACTCCGGGTAGAGCGGGAGGGCGACGACATCACGCTCGTCTCATGGGGGGCCATGATGAAAGAGACCCGTCAGGCAGCCAACACTCTCGAGGATTCAGGTGTGTCGGTCGAGGTCCTCGACCTGCGGACCCTCTCACCGCTCGACCGGGAGGGACTCGCCGCCAGTGTCAACAAGACCGGTCGGGCTGTGATCGTCCACGAGGCCCCGCTCACCGCAGGAATGGGCGCCGAGGTCGTCGCCACCATTCAGGAACGATGTCTGTTCGCACTGCAAGCACCGGTCGCCCGGGTTACCGGATGGGACACCATCTTTCCGCTGAAACGGTCCGAGCACCATTACCTTCCGTCCGTAGATCGCATCGTCACCGCCGCCGAGAAGACCCTGGAGGAGTGAAGTGGCCCGAGAGTTCAAGCTTCCGGATATCGGAGAAGGTCTCACCGAAGCCGAGATCGTCAGGTGGCTGGTGGCCGAAGGAGATCAGGTCGAAGCCGACCAGACGATCGTCGAAGTAGAGACCGACAAGGCCGTGGTCGAGATACCCACCCCGTATGCCGGTGTGGTCGTGCGTCTTGGCGGTGCTGAAGGGGAGACCATTGCGGTTGGATCGGTGCTGGTCGTGATCGGCGAACCCGGTGAGGCCGCAGCACCTGCCGCCGGGCCAGAAGAGGCGGCCACCACCTTCGCTCAGCCACCACAGGCCCCGGCTCCCGCTCCCACCCCGTCCAGTGAGCAGGTAGCACCCATCGTCGGGACGCTCTCCGAGGAGGCCGAGAGTCTCTCCACCCCGACCGGACGGACATCGGATCCGACCGACGTCAAGGCTCTGCCGGTGGTGCGGAAACTCGCCCGGGAGAACAACATCGACCTGGCCACCGTGCGTGGAACCGGTCCGGGAGGAAGGATCACACGACAGGACGTCGAAGCGGTGATCACAGCGCGTTCCATGCCTGCCCCGGCCGCCCCCGTCGCACCGACCGAGCCGCCATCGCAGGAGGTGGCCGCGTCGGCGCCGGCCCGGGCCCCCGCAGCAGGGACTGACGAGCGGCGCCCGCTGTCCCGGATGCGTCGGACGATCGCAGCCAACATGGCCCGCAGCTGGTCGGAGATACCGCATGTCACCACCTTCGAGGACGTCGACGCCACACGGTTGCTCGAGGTCAGGGACGCACTGGGAGAGCGCCACGGTGTCAAGCTCCCGTTGGAGGCGCTGGTCATCAAAGCGGTGACCCCGGCGCTGACAGCCTTCCCCGAGTTCAACTCGACTCTCGACGGAGACGAGCTGATCGTCCATGGCTCCCATGACATCGGGATCGCCGTCGACACCCCCGAGGGTCTCATGGTGGCGGTGATCCGTGATGCGGGGTCCAGAAGTGTGCTCGAACTGGGTGCCGAGGTACGCCGTCTCGGTGAAGGGGCGCGGGCACGGAGCCTGACCCCGGACGAAGTGATCGGACAGACCTTCACCATCTCCAACATCGGGGCTGTGGGCGGCGGTCACGGGACGCCGATCGTTCCACCGGGAACGACGGCCATCCTCTCGGTCGGCCGTGCAAAGCCAAAGCCCATTGTGGTCGGCGACGATCTGGTGATTGCCCCGGTTCTCCCGCTCTCGCTGTCTTACGACCATCGGGTCATCGACGGTGCCGTGGGTCGCAGGTTCATGGCCCTCGTCATCGAGAACCTGGAGGAGCCCGCACTCTTCCTGGCCGGTTAACCTGGCGACATGGCCCAGGAAGGTGTGAAAAGGCTCTACCGCTCCCGTGACGACCGGATGCTCTCCGGTGTCTGTGCCGGTCTGGCCGAATACTTCGGACTGGACCCGACTCTGGTCAGAGTGGGATGGGTCATCCTCTCGGTCCTCACCGCCGGGACCGGTGTGCTCGGGTACATCGTGATGGCGATCGTGGTGCCGGAGCGACCCACCTCTGAATGATCGCCGCTTCGGGTAACACTCCGTACTCAACCGTTGTCTAACCGGAGAACCTGTCAGGTTCGTCCAGGCCGGAAGGAGGCAACGGATGTTGGAAACGATTCTGGGTGGTTTGCTCGGCGCCGTCGGTGGTGTCGGTGTCAACAAGGCGAGCGAGGCGATCGACGCCGGACCGGCGGTGAACGGTATCTCCGGGTTGCTCGGTGGACTGTTGGGCGCCAACTTCCTCGGTGGTGACGCCGGTTGGCTCACCGACCTCCTTGGCAACAGTGCAATGGGTGGCTCCCTCGTCGGCGGTGGTTTGGGCGGCATCGTCCTCGCCGCGATCGTCGGCTTTATCAAGAATCGGATGGGCTGAACGGCCCCATCCTCGGGGCCCGACGGGTGTTTCCCGTCGGGCCCTTTGTTTTGCTCGGGTAGGCTCCGGCTATGCCCAAAGACGAGAAGAAGAACGACACCAACGACAAGCCGGACGAGTCAGCCGAGGAGAAGAAGCCGGAGATCGAGGAGAAGGAGGTCTCCAAGCAATACACCGGAACCTTCGGACGGAAGAAGATCTCGTACACGGCTCGGGCCGCCACCCAGGTATTCGACCTGGATGACAAGAAGGTCTCGTTCTTCTACGTCGCCTACACCCAGGACGGCGCGGATCCGGAAACCCGCCCGGTGATCTTCTGTTTCAACGGTGGGCCCGGCTCGGCCACGGTCTGGCTCAACCTCGGTCTATTCGGTCCGAAGCGGATGGAATTCGACGATGAGGGTTTCAAGAAGGGCATGCAGGGCCGGCTGGTCGACAACCCCTACTCGATCCTCAACGTGGCCGACGTGGTCTGCATCGACGCCATCGGCACCGGGTTCTCTACCACTGCCGACAAAGAGCACGAGAAGGACTTCCACCATTTCCGCAAGGACATCGAGGCCTTCAGCCAGTTCATCGTCCGGTATCTGAACCGGAACGGCCGTTGGGCGTCACCCAAGTACCTGGCAGGGGAGAGCTACGGAACCCTGCGTGGTGCCGGCATCGCCAGGGAGTTGTTCACCACCTACAACGTCGAGTTCAACGGGATCATGCTGATCTCGTCGATCCTCAACTATCAGACCACGAAAGTGGATCTGTCCTCTCTGCTCTTCGATGCCGGGAACGATCTCCCTTTCGCCCTGTATCTGCCTACCTACGCGGCCACGGCGTGGTACCACAACCGTCTGCCTGCCAAGCATCAGAAGCGGCCACTGGCCGAGTTCCTGGAGGAAGTCGAAGAGTTCTCCCTCGGGGAGTACTGGACGGCCCTGGCACAAGGCGATCTCATCAACGAGCGAGATCGCAACCGCATCTCGAAACGGCTCAGCGAGTACACGGGGATCTCCGCCGACTACATCGACCACTACGACAACCGGCTCCACATCCTCCGTTTCTGCAAGGAACTGCTCCGCGATCGACGGAGGACCGTGGGCCGGATCGACTCCCGGTACACCGGGATCGACAGGGTGCCCGCCGGGCATGTCATCGAGGCCGATCCCAGCCTCGATGCCACCGGTGCCGTGGCGGCATCGGCGATCAACCAGATGCTCCGCGGCGAACTCGGGTTCGATTCCGACCAGATCTACGAAATCCTCTCCTTCAAGGTCAATCAGGCCTGGAACTACGAAGACTTCAAAGGTCGGTACGTGGACACTTCGGAGAACATGCGCGAGGTTCTCTCCAGGTCACGGGGTACGAAGGTTTTCGTGGCCAATGGGTACTACGACCTGGCCACGCCCTATTTCGCCACCGAGTACACGTTCTCACACATGGCCCTCGACCCTGAGGTCCGGGCCAACGTTCGAATGGAGTACTACGAGGCGGGACACATGATGTACGTCCACATCCCGTCGCTGAGGAAGCTGTCCGACGACCTCCGCAAGTTCGTCGAGTCCACGAGCTGATTCCAGCCGAGGATCAGCGGTTGGAGCTGTCGGTGCCTATCGAGGTCCCTGAGACGGGAAAGGCGGGGAGCTCGACGGCGCGCTGAACCCGTTGACCGACCAGCAGGACTTCTGAGATCCCGGCGTGGTCGGCCACGACAACCATGTTGTTGACCACCAGCACAACCCCACCGTCCATGTGCACCTGCCCGAAGTCATCGCCGACCAATAGCGCCAGCTTCGGTGTCGGTGTTCCATCGTGGGCGACCTCGCCGTAGCGGCGAATGATGTACCCCGTCGAGCCGAACTGGTCGGTTGGGATGCAGTGAGCCTCGTCGAGGCCTCGCCATATCTCATAGCGGATCAGACACACGGGGTTTCCGGAGTAGCCGGTTGCGGCACCGTATCGATGACTATCGGTGCTGACCGACGCTCGGAAGGTCTCGCCATCGATGTGACCTCCGACCTGGACATGCTGTCCAACGGCTCGGTCCTCGGCTGTCTGTTCATTGCTGAGGATGCGCAATCCCAAGGGCTCGCCCTTCGTGACCACATCGGAGCTGGTCGAGGAAGCAGCGAACGCAAAGGCCGTGGCAACAGCGATGAAGGGAGCCAGCATTATGAGATGGGACGCCCGGCGTCTCCTGCGAAGCACACGAGAGCGTCTTTCAATGGCCACAAGATCAAGGGCCGGTGGCGTTCCGTCCGCCGCCCGCTTCACCAGGTGTCTGATGCGATCATCCACCAGACATCTGCCAGTCTGGGATCAGTTCCCGAACCCGTTTCAAGGCACGATGCGTGTACATCTTCACTGTTCCCGGTGTTAGCCCGGTCACTTCGGCGGTCTGGACTACTGACATGTCAAGGTAGTAGCGGCAGACAAACACCTTGGCTTGGGTAGCCGGCAAGGCGGCCACGGCGTCTCTCAACAGGAGCAGCGTTGTCACGTCGGGGTCGGCATAGGCGTCCTCGACGCTCAGACTCAGACGTTGAAGAGCCCGCCTTTCGGCGGCTCGAGCGCGAAACGATGACGTCGCAAGGTTGAAGGCAACCCTGTACAGCCATGCCGACGGGTTGTCGAGACCGGATACGAGATCCCAGTCGGCGAGTGCCCGAGCCAGTGCCTCGTTTGCCAGGTCTTCGGCAAGTGCTCGGTCGGAGCAGAAGAGGGTGAGCGTGCCGACCAGCCGCTCTTGTTCCCGCCGGGTGAACCCTGGGAAGGACTCGATTCGAGGCTGGTCCATGACCTACGCCACTGTAGGCGGTCTGCCTCATGCCAGCATCAGAAGTGTGTCTGCCTCGGCGATTAACGCCGGGTCGTGGGATGCGACCAGCACGGCTCTATCGACGGCTAGACCTTTGAACAGAGCGATGATCGAGTCGGCGTTGTTGCGGTCGAGATTGGCAGTGGGCTCATCGGCGACGACCAAGGGCGGGTCGGCGTACAGCGCACGGGCAACAGCAACCCTCTGCTGTTCACCAGTTGAGAGTTGGGTGGGCAGGTGGGTCGCCCGATGCCCGACGCCAGTCGTCTCCAGGAGCCCGACGGTACGTTGGCGGGCATCATGTGCGGGGCGATCACCGAACTCCGAAAGCGCCACATTCTCGGCAGCGGTTAGGGTTTCGATCAGCCCTCCGCCCTGAAGCACCACGCCAACGTTCTCACGACGCCACTGGGTTCGCTTGCCGTCGCTGAGATCGTGGATGGGCTCGCCATACCATTTGATGCTTCCACTGGTCGGGGCGAGCAAGCCGATGGCGATCCGAAGAAGGGTGGTCTTCCCCGACCCGGAACGGCCCGCCAGGATCGTCAGGCCACGTTCGGCGACATCCAAGTCGATACCCACCAAGACGTTGACTAGGTCGTCCTCGATCACGGGCGGGTAGGCGAACCCGATGTCGTTGAGTTCGAGACAGGTCGTGTGCTGGTTCATGGTGTTCCTATGGTTATGAAGAGGGAGGTGATGATGAGAATGGCGAGACCCGCGACAATCAGGTTCTGGTACATGAATATCCGCCGCAGTAGTACGGGGCTGACCCCCGCCGCGCTGAGACTGTCGAGCTCCTTCGCACGCGACTCGCGGTCCAAACGGAGCAGCAGCAGGAAAACGCCAAGCCCGGCCAGGGCTGCCAGGGCCACCATCCCGATCTGGTAGCCACGAATTCGGGACACACCCAAGGCCGCGAGGTAGGTGGGTCCGGCCTCAGTTGCTGCTCCCAACACCAGCAGCACGGTCGATGTCCCACCAGCCCCGCCCAGGGCGAGGGCAGCGACCATCGCCAGCGACCGTCCGGGGAACGCCAGTAGCCGTCGCAACGAGTAGCCGAATGGACGCCTGGCCGGAACCGCAACCGCCAGCCGACGGGCAAGACTCGTGCGCGCTCCGACCAGGCCA
>CAYNSP010000002.1:0-23720 GCA_964400035.1 uncultured Acidimicrobiaceae bacterium
GTGTCCGCTCACCGAGGCGACGATTGCGAACGATGCGACCAGCTGGACGGCGTAGACCGCGACATAGAACAGCATTCCGGTGAGTTCCAGCCCGACCAACCCGGTCATGATGAAGCCGGCATGGGCGACACCCGAATAGGCGAGCATGCGACGGACGTCGGATTGGACCAGGGCCATGATCGAACCCACCACCATGGACAGAGCGGCGATCACGGCCAGCACCATCGTCCAGTTCGCGGAGAACTCGAAAAGCCCGGTGAGAACCCTCCCCAGGGCGAGGAAAGCAGCCACTTTCGCAACGGCCGCCATGAATCCGACCAGCCCTGCGGGAGCCCCCTGATAGACGTCGGGAGCCCAGCTATGGAAGGGGAAGGCGGTGATCTTGAACCCGAGTCCGACGATGATCAGCCCGATCGCAATCAGAATCAGGGAAGTCCCCGAGGCGACGATCCGGTCGAAGTAGTCGCGAATGGCGAGCACCTCTAGCTCACCGGTCCCCGCATACAGCAGGGCAACGCCATAGATGAACACCGCTGAAGCGAACGACCCGAGGAGGAAGTACTTCATCGCCGCCTCGTCGGAGCCCTTCCTTTCCGTGGTGAGACCGGCGATCACATACAGGGCGATCGAGCCGACCTCCAGGCCGAGGAACATCATGATCAGATTGTTGGAAGCGATCATCAGTGAGAAGCCGGCGGTCGAGAGGAGCACCAATGCGATGGCCTCGGCGGAGCGCCGTCCGAGGGAGGTGATCAGACGCCATCCGCCGGCCAGACCGAGGACGGTCACGGTCAGCAGGATGAATCGTCCGTAGATCGCATAGCCGTCGACCAGGATCATGTTGGAGAACGCCTTGAGAGAATCGAGACCGCCGACGCCGGTATCGGGCAGGGCAGCGACGACGTCGCTCGCTTCCAACCACTGGACCGTTGTGGCGGCGAAACAGATGAACAGGAAGAAGCCAGCCACAGCCACGAGGACCCCGGGTCGAGGCTTCCACCGCACCTCGACCAGCAAGACCAGGGCGGCACCGATGGCGAGGGCGAGTTCGGGCAGGATCGCCAACCAGTTGATGGCGGGCGTCGGGATCACGGCCGGTCCTCAATCGTCAGGACGTCGATGAGGCGACCGGGTGGTGGTGCGACGAACCCGGTCACGTTCTCGATGTGGTCGAGGGTCGCCTCCGTCGAAGGGGAGATCCGATCGAGGAGGATGCCGGGGTAGAGGCCGACGAGCAGAACCAGGGCGACCAGTGGAGCGAGCAGGGAGATCTCCCTGGCGCTCAGGTCGGGAAGGAGCCGGTTCTCCTCACGCTGGGGCAACCCGGTGAAGACCCGCTGATACGCCCACAGGAGGTAGATGGCGGCGAGCACCACGCCCGAGGCGCCGATGATGACCAGTGGGGGAAGGGTGACGTAGCTTCCCATCAGGATGAGGAACTCGCCGATGAACCCGTTGAGACCGGGCAAACCGATCGAAGCGAAGGTCATGAAGAGGAACATCCCGGCGAGCATGGGCATCGTCTTCTGCAGGCCCTCCAGTTCGGCGATCTGCTTGGTGTGACGCCGCTCGTAGATCATCCCGACCAGGAGGAAGAGGGCGCCGGTGGTGAGACCATGGTTGAAGTTCTGGATGACCGCTCCCTGCAAACCGCCCGAGGTGAGGGCAAATGTTCCCAGGACGATGAAACCGAGGTGGCTCACCGATGAGTAGGCGACCAACCGCTTCAGGTCGGGTTGGACGATCGCTACCACCGCTCCGTAGACGATTCCGATCACGGCAAGGGTTCCCATGATCCAAACCGCGTCGACCGCGGCGTTGGGGAACAAGGACAGGTTGAATCTGATCAAGCCGTAGGTGCCGAGCTTCAGCATGACACCGGCAAGAAGGACCGAGCCGGCCGTCGGCGCCTCCGTGTGTGCGTCGGGCAACCAGGTGTGCAGCGGGAACATCGGAACCTTGATGGCGAAGGCCAGGGCGAATGCGATGAACAACCAGAGCTCGGCGTTGTGGCTCAACTCCAGATTCATCAGGTCGGAGAGAGCCAGCGAGAGGGTTCCGGTCGACCGCTGCATGATCCCGAGGGCGATGATCCCGGCGAGCATGAACGCCGACCCGAACGCCGTGTATATGAAGAACTTCGACGCTGCGTAGACCCTCTTGTCACTCCCCCAGATACCGATGATGAAGTACATCGGAATCAGCACCGCCTCGAAGAAGATGAAGAACAGGAACAGGTCGAGAGCCAGGAAGGAGCCGAGCAGACCCGCCTGAAGGAAAAGGGTGCAGACCACGAATCCCTTGGTCCGGTGGGTTATCGACGTCGAAGCGCCGAGGGCGATCGGAACCAGGATGGCGGTGAGAATCACCATCGGCAGGGAGATCCCATCTACTCCGAGTCGCCAGCCAATACCCCAGCTCCCGTACCAGGTCTCGTCGACCATGAACTGGTATCCGGCCACCGGTTTGAAGGCCCAGAAGAGATACCCGGCCAGGGCGAGGGTGGCCACTGATGAGGCCACTCCGAGTGGGAGGTGGAGTTCCCGCCGTCTCGCCGGGATCAACCCGACCACGATCGCACCCACCAGTGGGAGGAGGACGAGAGCGGTCAGCATGTGATGCCCTCCCGGCTGCACGTGCGACTCATCCCCTCACCACCATCCAGATCACCATCACGAAGGTGGCGATAACGAAGTAGGCGGCATAGTTGCGCACCTGTCCGGTTTGGGCCAAGCGGAGATAGCTGCCCGCCTTCCGCACCACCCAGGCGAACCCGTTGACAGCACCATCGACCACTGATGCGTCGACCGAGAAGGCGGCGACTTCGGCTGCCTTGCGACCGGGGGCAACGATGGTGGCCCCGTAGATGTCGTCGACCCGGTATGCGCCCTCCCAGAGGTTCCAAAGCCCACCGAAACGCGACTCGAAGTCGAGCCACTCGTCCTGACTCCGGTTGTACACCAGGTATCCGAGACCCACACCTGCGGCACCCGCCAGCACCGATACCCCGGCGAGCACGATGAACATCAACCAGCCCTCCGGCGGATGTGCCATGTGGATGCCCTCGAAGGCCGGGGCCAGGAAGTGCTCGAGGGTGAGCCGGAATGGCGTGTTGACCAGACCGCCCACGACGGTGAGGACGGCCAACACGACCAGGGGCACAGTCATCACCCTGGGGGCTTCATGAGGGTGCATTCCCTCACCCCATCTCGGCTCACCGAGGAAGACCATGACCCACTGCCGGGTCATGTAGAAGGCGGTGATGAAGGCGGTAATGAGACCGACCACCCAGAGCACCGAGTAGAAGCCACCCCGTTCGAACAGGCTGGCGAGGATCTCGTCCTTGGACCAGAAACCCGCGAGCGGCGGGATACCGGCGATGGCCAGGGTGGCGATGCCCATGGTGATCGCAGTCACCGGCATCTTCTTGAACAGGCCACCCATACGACGCATGTCCTGCTCATCGCTCATGGCATGGATCACCGCACCGGCGCCGAGGAAGAGGAGGGCCTTGAAGAAGGCATGCGTCATCAGATGGAAGATGCCGGCGACATAGGCGGTGGCGCCGACCGCCATGAACATGTAGCCAAGCTGTGAGACCGTGGAGTAGGCGAGCACCCGCTTGATGTCCCGTTGGGCGAGGGCGATGGTCGCCGCCCAAATGGCGGTGGCGGCGCCGATGGTGGCGATCGTTACCTGGGCCACGGGCGACATCTCGATGATGGCCGCCGACCGTGCGACCAGATACACGCCGGCGGTGACCATGGTGGCGGCATGGATCAGGGCGGAGACCGGGGTCGGACCTTCCATGGCGTCGGGAAGCCACACATAGAGAGGGATCTGGGCTGATTTGCCGGCGGCCCCGACCAGGAAGAGCAGGCCGATCGCGGTTGCCACACCTGCACTCAGTTCACCGGACCGATCGAAGACTCCTGCGTAGGACATGGTGCCGAAAGTGGTGAACACGATCATCAGACCGATCATGAACCCGAAGTCACCGATCCGGTTGACCAGGAAAGCCTTCTTGGCGGCACCGGCCGCCGACTCCCGGGTGAACCAGAAGCCGATGAGCAGATAGGAGCAGAGTCCGACCAGCTCCCACCCCAGGAAGAGCATGGCGTAATTGCCCGCCAGCACCAGGGTCAACATCGAGGCAGCGAACAGGTTGAGGTTTGTGAAGAACCGGTGGAACCGTTCGTCACCGTGCATGTACCCGATAGCGAAGATGTGGATCAGGGTTCCGACACCGGTCACCACCAGGGCCATCAGCGCTGACAATGGATCCCAGAGGATCTCCAGGTTCGCCCCGATCGCCGGCATCCATTCCCACAACATGACCCCGGTCTCCAACCCGGTCCCCTGGAAGAACGGGAGTGCCGCAAGAAGAGCGATCAGGAAGGAGCCGCCGATGGCCATCGCGGCGAGGATCCCCGGTAGCGGTTCCTTGAGATACCGCCCGAAGAAGTGCAGGAAGATCGCCCCGGCCAGCGGCAGGGCGATCACGAGCCAGATCACGTCCATCAGGGCCGCGCTCATCCCTGAAGCTCCGCGAGATCATCGACCGAGGCGGTGGTGCGGAGACGGAAGATTGAGACGATGATGGCCAGACCGACGACAACCTCGGCTGCGGCCACGACCAGGATGAAGAACACCGCCACCTGCCCGTTGATGTCGTTGAGGGCGCGTCCGGCGGCGATCAGGGTCAAGTTGACCGCATTGAGCATCAGTTCGATGCACATGAACATGACCAGCGCATTGCGACGGATGAGCAGACCAATAGCCCCGATGGTGAAGAGGGCTGCCGCCAGGGCCATGTACCAGCCGGGATCGACCATCAGACCTGTCTCCGTCGGTAGTGCGCGAGTGCCACCGCGCCTGCGGATGCGATGGTGAGTAGCAGGGCGGTCGCCTGGAAGGCGAGGACCCAGTCGGTGAAGAGTGGACGTGCGATGGCCTCCACGGTGCCGTTGGTGGCGTCTGACCTCAGCGGTCCCGAGACGGCCGGAACCCACTCGAATTCACCGATCAAGGTGACCACACCGGCCAGGAGGATGATGAGGAGACCGACACCGAGGATCAGTGGACGCTGGAACGCCAACTTCTCCTCACGAACCTCACTCTTGTCGACTCCGATCAGCATGATCACGAAGAGGAACAGGGTCATTACCGCACCCGCGTAAACGATCACCTGGACCGCAGCGACCATGTGGGCCAGGTGGACCACATAGATCACCGCCATCGAGAAGAGTGTGGCGAGCAGACCCATCGCCGAATAGACGGGGTTGCGTGCCAGGACGACGGTTAGCGCCCCGGCAAGGGCGGCCGCCGCCATCAGTACGAAGAGGACAGCCTCAACCATCCCCGTCGCTCTCCGAGGCTCGATCCCGAGATTCCTGAGGTGGTTCTGGTGACCAATCGCCGGGACCCGGGGTTCCCCGCCACATCACCACTCCCTCGTATGCCGCCCGGCCGTTGGGTGCGGTCGCCCTGACCCATCCGTCGGCGGCCTCCAGTTCTGAGAGGTCGGCGAGAGAGTCGTCGGGGAACATGTGTGGGACCCGCCCCTGCTCATCCATGAGGAGGGTCTCCTTGGTGTAGATGGCGTCTTCACGGTTGGTGGTCGACATCTCGAAGAGATGGGTCATCGTGATCGCCTCGGTGGGGCAAGCCTCGACGCAGAGGCCGCAGAAGATGCATCGGAGCATGTTGATCTCGTACACGTATCCGAACCGCTCCCCCGGGGAGGTGGGGTTGGCCGGGTCGTTGTCCGCCCCACGCACATAGATGCAGTCGGCCGGACAGGCGCCCGCACACAACTCGCATCCGATGCACTTCTCCATTCCGTCCGGGTACCGGTTGAGGACGTGACGGCCGTGGAACCGCTGCGGCTTCTCCCTCATCACCGACGGGTACGGGGTAGTGACCAGTTCCTTGCCGGCGATGGTGCGGAGCATGATCCCGCCGGTGACCTTCAGGCCCTTGATCAGTTCGCTAAGGATTCCCATATATCAACTCCAGAATGGTCCGAAGGTTCGGAACGAGAGCACCACCGTCGACACGATCAGCCAGACCAGTGCGGCCGGGATCAGACCCTTCCAACCGATCGTCATCAGATGGTCGTAACGGAGACGGGGCAGTGTGGCCCGCAGCCAGAAGAAGATGAAGACGATGGCGTAGGTCTTGAGGAGGAACCAGATTGTGGGCAGGGCCGCACTGATGAACGCCGGTAGAACACCATCGAAGGTGGGGCCGTTCCAGCCTCCCAGGAACAGGGTGGCGGCCACCGCCGACATCGAGAAGATGTTGACGTACTCAGCGAGGAAGAACATGGCGAACCGCATCCCTGAATACTCGGTGTGGAAGCCTCCGACCAGCTCCTGCTCCGCTTCGACCAGGTCGAAGGGCGGCCGGTTGGTCTCGGCGACAATGGCGATCATAAAGATCAGGAATGCCGGGATCGTGGGGAACAGGTTCCAACGCGGAACCCATCCGAAGATCGGTGAGATGTCGCTCCAGGTGCCTGCCTGACGATTGACGATCTCAGCCAGTGACAGGGTGCCACCGTCTCCCTGGGTTGCAGTGAACACCACCACCGACACCATGGCCAGACCCATGGCCGCCTCATAAGAGATCGCCTGGGCGGTCGCCCGGACACCACCGAGGAGCGGGTACTTCGACCCCGATGACCATCCCGCCAGGATCACCGCGTAGACCGCCATCGATGACATGGCGAGGATGAAGAGGAGGCCGATGTTGAGATCGGCGCCCTGAAGAGCTACCTCGTACTCCCCGATATGGAAGGGGCGTCCCCAAGGCACCATCATGAAGATCAAGAACGCAGGGATGACGGCCAGGAACGGGGCCAGCATGTACATCCCGATCTCCGCCTTGCGGGGAAGGATCGACTCCTTGAAGAACAACTTCAGACCGTCGGCCAGGGTCTGCAGAATGCCCCATGGCCCGGCCCGATCGGGACCGATCCGGTTCTGCATGTCGGCGAGGATCTTCCGTTCTGCCCACACGTTGATCAGGGTGACCAGGAGCAGGAGGGCGAACGTCATCACCACCCTCAATACGACGATCCCCAGTTCGGGCCAGTTCATCCGGTCACCGTCACCCTCACCACCGGATCATCGCCGAGCGGGACCGCACCGGGTTGATTCAGCGGGATGTAGACCACACCGGGTGGTGTACCGGGGTCGAGTTCGACGACAAACCACCCCTCGCCGTGCTTGGTGGTGACCTTCAGTCCGACGCCCTCACGTATACCGTTCTTGGGAGCGTCGGCCGGGTTCATGTAGACAACCGGGCCTCTGGCGAGTGGTTGGAGGTGTCGCGAATGGCGGAGCCTGACCCCGTCGTCGTACATCACCCGCGCCGCGTGCATGACCAGGCCGGCCTTAGGTCCACGCTTGCCCTTGGTGGCAACGGGAATGTGTTGGAGCCTCTGGGTACCCGCAAGGGGGACCACGATTCCGTCGCGGTAGTCCCATTCGAGAGCGTCCCAGGTCGCCCCGTCATAGAGCGGGATCAAAGATGCGATCTCCTTGGATACGGCCTCAGCGGTTGACAGGCCCATCCCCTGACCCATGGCAATCGAGATGTCTTCGAGGATGAGCCAGTCCGGGCGAGCCTGACCGGGAGGCGGCTTGATCCGATTGAGCTTCTGGACCCGGCCTTCGATGTTGGTGGCGGTGCCTTCCTTCTCGGTGAACGTCGCTGCCGGGAGGATCACATCGGCATTGCGGTTGGAGGCGTGGATGAAGGTGTCGATCGAGACCACATACTCGGCGGCTTCCAGCGCCTCGAGTACCGGGCCCGGGTTGACACTGTCGCCGACAGGATCGGCTCCGACGAGCAGAAGACCTCTGACGTCGCCTGATTCGAGACCGCTCAGGATCCCCGCCATGTCCTTACCGGCGCGTGCTGGAGCGGAGTCCCACTCGTTCCCATACGAGCCGATAGCTGTCAGATCGACATGACCGGGGAGCAGGTCGGGGGCAAGACCCATATCGAGGGCCCCGTAGATATTCGCTTTGGCACTGAGCGGGAGGATCCGACACTGCCCGGCGCGCTGTCTGACCAAAGCGGCCACTGACTCTGCCAGGTTCGGACCGTCGACCAGGCTGGCCATCCCGACCAGGGCCACGACCCGACCCGCCGTCAGGTACTCCATGACCTCCGGGCGTTTGCCTTCGGCGATCTCGTCGAGGAGTTCGAATCCACCTCCCGGTCGATATTCGATCTTGAGGCTTGCCCGATCATCGAGTCCGGTCGCCCTCGGGTGGATCACAACCAGTTTGACCCCCAGTTCCTGCGCGGCGCGACGCACCCTCAGATAGAGGGTCGGGTGTTCCTCCTTGAGGTCCGGACCCCACACCACGATGGTCGAAGCCGTGTCGAGGTCGTCAATCAGGGCACGGTCCACCGTGGCTGCCAGGAAGTGCGACGACAACGAGACCCCGGTGCGGGCGTCGACGTTGTTGGTCCCCAGCACCATCCGGGCGAACCTGGACAGGGCGTAGGCATCTTCGTTGGTGCCCTGGGCGCCCCCAAGAACGGCAAGCGCCTCGCCACCGTCCTCATCCCGGATCAGGCTGAGACGGTTGGCCACGGTGTCCAGGGCGTCTGCCCAGCTGACCTCGACCAGTTCCCCGTCCCTGCGGACCAGCGGCTGGGTGAGCCTCTCCGGCGACTCGACGTACTGGAAGCCAAAACGTGCCTTGTCGGACAGCCAACCGTGGTTGGTCGCCGGGTTGTCGACCCCGAGTTGACGGAGGATCTGGTTCTCGCTGGCGTGGACCTCCACACGCGGGTGGGCGGTATCGAAGAGTGAAGAGCTCTCCACCTTCTCCAGGTCCCACGGGCGGGCCTTGAACCGGTACGGCCTTGCGGTGAGTGCACCGACCGGGCAGATCTGGACGGTGTTGCCTGAGAAGTAGGAGGAGAAGGGGAGATCGGGGAAGGTGTTGACCTCGGTCTGGTTGGCGCGTTCTTTGAACTCGATCAGGGGATCACCCGAGATCTCCTCAGAGAAGCGGGTGCATCGGGCGCAGAGGATGCACCGCTCCCGGTCGAGCAGCACCAGGTCGGAGATCGCGATCGGCTTCTGGAAGGTTCGCTTGATCTCGACGAAACGGCTCTCACCGGGACCGTGTGAAAGGGCCTGGTCCTGGAGGGGGCACTCCCCTCCCTTGTCGCAGACCGGACAGTCGAGGGGATGGTTGGCGAGGAGGAACTCGAGAACCGCCTCCTGAGCCTTGGAAACGTCGCCACCGATGGTCTCCACGATCATCCCATCGGCCACGTTGGTGGTGCACGACGGGACTATGGCTGGGCCCCGGGGAGTCTCGATCTGGACCAAACACATCCGGCACATGCCGACCGGCTTCATCCGTTCGTGCCAGCAGAAGCGTGGGATGTAGGTGCCGTTGTCCTGGGCGGCTTTGATCAGGAGTTCACCAGCGGGGACCTGCATCTCGACGCCGTCAATGGTCACCGTGACCGTCTCTGGCTGGGGCTGAGGTGCCGTCATGAACCCGCTCCCTCATCGGTGCTGACCCCATGAGCAACCAGACCGCGGTCCCGGAACGGGCACCCACCGTTGCGGACATGGGCCTCGACCTCATCTACGAAGTAGTCCTTGAGGGCCTTGATCGGGGAGACAGCGGAAGGTCCCAACGGGCAGATCGTGGTCATCTTCGGTGGCCATCCCAGACCGATGCTGATGCCGTCGCTGACGTCAATCGCCAGCGCCAGGTCGACATCGCGGCCCTGACCCTCTTCGATACGGCGGAGGATCATCTCCAACCATGTCGTCCCCTCCCGACACGGTGTGCACTGTCCACACGATTCGTGGGCGAAGAAGCGGACGATCCGTTCTGCGGCACGGACCATGCATGTGTCCTCGTCCATGACGATCACGGCGCCGGAACCGAGCATCGATCCCGCCGCCGCAGTCGCCGCTGCGGTGATCTCGAGATCGAGGTGGAGTTCCGGGATGAACCAGGGCGCGGACGCACCACCGGGGATCCAGGCTTTCAGTTCTTTGTCCCCCCTGATTCCCCCGCCGACCTCGTAGATCAGCTGACGCCAGGTGATCCCGTGGGGAAGCTCGTAGTTGCCGGGTCGCTTGACATGACCCGACAGACACATCATGAAGGTGCCGGTGTCGGTGCTGTCGGAGAGCCCGGTGTATCCGGAGGCACCCATCGCCAGGATGTGCGGCAGGTTCGACACGGTCTCGACGTTGTTGACGATCGTTGGCGCCATGTAGAGACCCTTGGCTGCCGGGAAGTAAGGCGGCTTGAGCCTCGGCTCTCCCCGGAAACCCTCCAGTGAGTTGAGGAGTGCGGTTTCCTCACCACAGATGTAGGCCCCCGCACCCAGGTGGACGGTCATTTCCAGGTCGTAGTCGGAACCGAAGATTCCCTTGCCGAGGAACCCTCTGGCGTAGGCCTCTTCGACTGCGGCCTGAACCCGGCGGGCGGGTTTCGGGTACTCACCCCGGATGTAGACGAATGCGTGCTTCACCTCGTTGGCGATAGAGGTGATGATGATCCCCTCGATCAGCTGATGGGGGTCCCGTTCCAGAAGCTGCCGGTCTTTGAAGGTACCGGGTTCGGACTCGTCGGCGTTGACCACCAGATACGAGGGGCGGGGCGGGGCCAGGAAGCTCCACTTGAGCCCTGCCGAGAAACCGGCTCCCCCGCGACCTAACAGGCCTGACGCCTTGACCTCTTCGACCAGTTGGTCGCGGGTCATCCCCAGAGCCCGACGCGCCTGCTCGTAACCGCCGGTGGCCAGATAACGGTCCATGGTGTGGGAGTCGGTGGGATGCTCGGTCATCCGCTTGGTGACTACGAGGGTGCTCACGTCTCCTCCTCGTTGCCCACGGTGCCGAAAGGCTGGAAGGCCGGGTACGGACCGACCGCGCCACCACGTTCGCGCACCGCCCAGTCGAACGACTGTTGACCCCCGAACAGGCTCTGCATCTCGTCGGGGTTGACCACTTCGGGGCGGGCATCGCGGAGCCAGCGGACGAGGGCCCTTGCCTTGTCAGGGGTCACGCCTTCGACCGTCTCGTAGTTCACCTGCACCGCGACGGCCCCACCACAGGCACCGATGCATTCGACATGTTCAACGGAGAGCACCCCCTCGTCGTCGGTCTCGCCGTGGGGGACGCCCGACTCGTCCTCGATGGCGTGGAGCACGTCGTCTCCGCCGAGGAGCATGCAGCTGATCGATGTGCAGCAGGAGACCAGGTACTTGCCGGTCCGTTCCCGCTTGTACATCGTGTAGAAGCTGGCCACCGATTGGACCTGGGCCGGCGTTATCCCGCACCATTCCGCCACCTCGATCATGCCCTCCTCGGTGAGATGACCATCCTCGGCCATTGCCAGGTAGAGCAGTGGCATCACCGCCGACCGCCTCTGGGGGTATTGGGCGACAATCTCCCTTGCCCGCTGCTGGGTTGCCTCGCTCCACCGGCTCAACGGTCGACGTCCCCCATAACGGGATCGAACGAGGCGATCGTGGCGATCGTGTCAGCTACCAGCGAGTCGGCCATCGCTATCGGCAACGCCTGAAGGTTGTAGAACGAAGGAGCCCGGGTGTGCATCCGGTACGGGCTGGCGCCACCGTCGGAGACCAGATAGCAACCCAGTTCGCCACGTGGAGATTCGACGGCCATGTATGTCTCCCCGGCAGGGACCTTGAAACCCTCGGTGAACAACTTGAAGTGGTGGATCAGCGCCTCCATCGATTCATCGATCCGCGCCCGCGGTGGCGGCGTGATCTTGGTGTCGGCCACCCGGTAGTCCCCCTTCGGAATGGTGTCCATCACCTGCTCAACGATCTTCAGCGACTCCAGGATCTCCTCGATCCGGATCCGGTAACGGTCGTAGACATCACCATTGGTGCCGGTGACCACATCGAACTCGTACTGCTCGATCCCCGAGTAGGGGAAGACCTTGCGGAGGTCCCATTCCACGCCGGTGGATCGGAGGGCGGGACCGGTGATGCTGAAGGCCATCGCCTCCTCGGCTGTGATGACACCGACGCCTTTGGTACGGGCCAGCCAGATCGGGTTGTTTTCGAGGAGGTCGTCGTACTGCTTGATCCGGACCGGCAGCTCTTTGAGCAGCCAGGCGATGTCGTCCTTCCAACCGGGTGGGAGGTCGGCAGCGACGCCCCCGGGTCGGATGTAGTTGTGGTTCATCCGCAGTCCCGTAGTCCTCTCGAAGAAGGCGAGGATGCCCTCCCGGTCGCGAAAGCCGTACATCATCATTGAGATCGCCCCGATGTCCATGCCGTTGGTGGCGGTGGCCACGAGATGGGACGAGACCCGGTTGAGTTCGGTCATCAGTACCCGAATGGCGGCGGCCCGGGGCGGTACTTCGATACCGAGGAGCTTTTCGACAGCCAGCGAATAGGCCAGCTCACCGTGGAGGGGGGCCAGGTAGTCCATCCGGGTGACGTTGGTCGGACCCTGGCTGAAGGTGAGTTGTTCGGCGGTCTTCTCCATGCCGGTGTGGAGGTATCCGATGATCGGCTTGGTACGGCGGATGATCTCGCCTTCGAGCTCGATCTGGAGTCGGAGCACCCCATGGGTGGACGGGTGCTGCGGACCCATGTTGAGGATCATCCTCTCGTCTTCGGGCACCTCGTCATCGAAGATGTAATCGTCCTCGACCACCCTCCCCAACTGCTGGTCGAGTCGTGCCCCCGACTCTTCCAGCGAAATCTCCTGAGCGCCCTCGTCGGTCGGCTGGAACTCGGGCTCCTCGGTTCCGGCTACCCAAAGGTCGATGGTCTGCAGCTTCTCGTCGGCCATCTCAACTCACCTTCGGGGATGCTTTGAACTGAACCGGGACCGAGCCGGTACCGAAGTCCTTGCGGAGGGGGTAGCCCTCCCAGTCGTCGGGCATGAGGATTCGGGTCAGGTCGGGATGCCCCTCGAAGACAACCCCGAACATGTCGTACACCTCACGCTCGGCGAACCCGGCGCCGGGCCACAGAGGTGTGATCGATGCGAGGGTGGGATCGTGCCGATCGAGCGTCGTGCTCAGCCGGACACGGGTCCGGTGTTGGATGGAGAGCAGATTGGCCACTACCTGGAATCGCTCCCGACGCTTCCGCATCCAGTCGACCGCGGTGACGTCACTGCAGATCTCGAAACCGGCGGTCTTGAGGGCCTCGGCGAACTCATACCACCGGGCAGGGGGGACATGGGCCACATCCTGTCCGTGCGAAACCTCCCAGGTCACGTCCTCGAACCCTGATGCCACATTTTCCAGTACCGGATTCAATTCCTGATCTCCCCGGCCATGATCTTGTCGTGCAGGGTCAGGATCCCGTGCATCAGACTCTGCGGCCCGGGTGGGCATCCGGGCACATAGATGTCGACCGGGACGATCTGGTCGACACCCTGGACCAGGGCGTAGTTGTTGAACATTCCCCCGGTGGAGGCGCATGCGCCCATGGAGATCACCCACTTGGGGTCTGCCATCTGGTCGTAGACCTGACGGAGGACCGGTGCCATCTTCTGACTGACCCGTCCCGCCACCACCATGAGGTCGGCTTGCCGTGGAGACGCCCGGAAGGCCTCCATCCCGAATCGGGCCAGGTCGTAGTGGGCCACTCCGGTGGCCATCATTTCGATGGCACAGCAAGCGAGTCCGAAGGAAGCCGGGAACATCGACCGGGTCCGCGCCCAGTTGGCCGCCTTCTCGACGGTGGTGGTGAGAAGGTTTCCGGGAGCGGTGATCGCCATCAGGCCACCACCTTCTGATCTTCGGACATGTAACGGGCGCGACGACGCACGTTCCAGTCGAGCGCACCACGCTTCCAGACATAGGCGAGGGTCTCGAGCACGAAGAAGGTGAAGATGAGGATGGCTGCGATCCCGTACCAGCCGAGGTCGGTCCAGATCGACGCCCAGGCGAAGAGGAAGATGATCTCGATGTCGAAAATCACGAAGAGCATCGCCACCAAATAGAACTTGACCGGGAAACGCTGGGCCGGATCGGTCTCCGGAACGATCCCACTCTCATAGGGGTCGAGCTTCTCCGGAGTCGGGCGGTTGGGGCTGAGCAGTCGGGATGCCACCAACGAGACGGCCACGAAGGCCGCTGCCAGCACCAACATCACGGCTATCGGCAGATAGTCGCCAAGTGTCACGATTTGAGCATAGAGCGGGCTCTACACGGGCACTAAATCAGTTGACGGGTTTGGCCCGAGGGGCGGTTTGGATCCGGTTCGGCGGACCGGGCAGGCTCACCACCCTACGGAGAGTCGACGGTGATCGACCTGGCGATTTCCAGCAGGACGTCGTCGCTGAAGTGCTCGGTCGAGACGATGATCGCATGGCCTGAGGCAGGATCCTGCCAGCCCGCTTCCGCCAGACCCAGGACAGCAGGCTCAGGCTGCTCCAATAGAGACGTACGGCATGGATACCTACTTCGTCGGTAGGACCCGGACGATTCCGGCAAGGGCGTCGTACGCCCTTTCACCGAACTTCTTCTCGTCCTCGTCGAGCAGGTTCGCCATGACCTTCAACGTCCACTCCATCAGCGGACGATTTCGCAGACCGGTATGAGCGAGGGTCCGCATCACGGTCGGATTCCCGATCGCCTTCACGAAGATCCGGGCCATCTTGTAATAGAGCCCGAACTCGTCCTGGAGTCGTTGCGGGTATCTCCGGAGCAAGCCGTTGTCTCCGGTGCCGACGGCGGCCCCCACATACTCGGCCGCATACCGGCCGGTTTCGTAGGCATACGAGATTCCCTCGCCGTTCCACGGGTTTATCGCCCCTGCGGCGTCGCCGATGGTGATCCAGTTCGCACCAACCAAAGGGCTCTTGGAGAAAGACATGGTCAGCTTGCCACCCATCGGCTTGGTGAGACGGCTCTCCTCCGAGATCCCCCAGTAGTCGGGGGCACTCACCGCATAGTCGGCGAGCATCGTCGTGGTGTTGACGCTCTTCCATTGCTTGAACGTGGAAAGGAGTCCCACGCCCACGTTGATGGTGCCGTCGCCGAGAGGGAACACCCACCCATAACCGGGCATCGTCGCCCCCGACTGGTCACGTAGATCTAGCTGGCTCTCGAGGAAGCGCTGACCCGACTCCGGGGACTTCCAGTATCCCCGGGCCGCCATCCCCAACGGATAATCACGGCGCCGCGTCGTCCCGAGATCACGTCCGAATCGATTCATCGAACCGTCGGCGATCACGGTGATGGTCGGGGTCACCATCTCGACACCACCACCGTTCTTCAAGGCCACGGAGGTGAGGACACCGTTCTCGATCACCGGCGTGGCGGTGGTCTTCTCCCTGACCATCACCCCTTCCTTTTCGGCGAGTCGGGCGACCTGCTCGTCGAGGTCCCGCCGTCGGATCACGCCACCCCAATTGGGGAACCGGCTGTGTTCGGGCCACTTCATCTCGATCATCAGGTCGTCTCCGGCGTACGAGCGGAGACCGTCGATGCGATGGAACTCGGGGACGTCGAAGTCGAACCCCATGTCCTGCAGTTGGAGGATCGCACGTGGGGTGAGTCCGTCACCGCAGGTCTTGTCGCGCGGGTACTCCTTCGCCTCGACCAGGGTCACCTCATGACCCGCCCGGGCCAACCAGAGGGCTGCGGCGCTACCTGCCGGTCCGCCGCCGACTACCAGGATCGAAGGATCACCCATGTCTTCGCAGAGGGTAAACGGTGGCCGGGTTCAACATGGAGGCGGACTAGCCCGCGGTGGTCCCGGGCCGGGCCTCTCCACCCGCCAGTTCGACCAGACGGGCCATTACCCGATCGAGATCCCGCCGTTCCTCGTCGAGGTCCCTTACCGGGAGGATGTCCTCCCATAAGGCAAGGAATGTGCCCCGAAGTTGGAGAACCCCCCTCGGTCGCCCATAGAGCCACCAGTGAAGATGCTCTCCACCGTCGCCCCATCGTGAGGCATGAATCCGGGGCACGTCCAAGACCTCAGTTACGGAACGCTCGATCAGGGTGAGGAGGACACCCATGCGTGCCGCTTCGGACTCGGTAAGAGTTCCCAGGTCGGCGTGACGGCGTGGCATTAGAAACGCCATGAATGGAAGTGGCGACCCTTCAATCTTGCGGATGACCATCGCCGTCTCGTCCCACCAGATGACATGGTCACCAGGATCGTCGTTGGCACCACACACCAGACAATCGACACCACCGGCGCCACCTCTGAGCGGCTCATCGGTGGGACCGTCCAGGGTTCGGACGACATATCCCTCATCCCATGGCCAGGACTTCCAGCCAGACGGATCCTGATCACGGTGACCCTGCTCCGCGATCCGTTGGGACATGCGCTGGTACCAGTCGCGGGACGTCTCGGTCATCCGTTCGATGTTACGTGTCCAGAATGGGTTCGGTCAGGTGGGCACGATTCGCCGGTGGCTCGTAGGGATCGGGCCAGAACTCCACGATCCGCACGACTTTCTCGTTCTCGATCTCGAAGAACGAGATGGCCCGCGCATTCTGAACCCCGTCGGTGACGCTGACGTCAGTCACCACCTCCGAGCCCCCTCCAACGATCCGATTGACGGTGAACGACCACCGTCCTTCGGTGGGGTACTCGGAGTTCATCCGGGCGAA
This sequence comes from uncultured Acidimicrobiaceae bacterium, assembly GCA_964400035.1. Taxonomy (GTDB): domain Bacteria; phylum Actinomycetota; class Acidimicrobiia; order Spongiisociales; family ZC4RG35; genus ZC4RG35. The sequence goes on from CAYNSP010000002.1 coordinate 16,626, forward strand.
CCGTTCCGGACCACGGATCCTCTCACCGGATTGGGGCCATTCCAGAACGAACGCGGGGGCGAGCACCTCTGACACCGAGTCGAAGTCATTGGTGCCCATCAACTCCCAGAACCGACGTGCGATCTCGACTGCGGCTGCCACCGGACCTCCCGAATGCTGGCTGCGAACGACGACCAATTATCGTCGACGACTGATGAGCAGCCTCTCCAGGGCGACGGTGGCGCGCCTCCCCCGTTATCTCCGCCTCCTCGAAGACGGTGATGGGCCGATGGACACGGTTAGCTCCGACGCACTCGCCGAGGCGGCGGGGGTAAATGCAGCCAATGTACGACGGGATCTTGCTGCCCTCGGATTCCAGGGGACCAGGGGCGTTGGCTACTCGGCAGCCGACCTGCGCGACCGGATCCGCAGGGAGCTCGGCATCGAACAACGGCGTCAGGTTGGGATCATCGGTGCCGGCAACCTGGGCACGGCTCTGGCCAGATACTCCGGGTTGTCACGGAGGGGATTCGACGTGGTGGCCGTGTACGACGTCGACCCGAAACGGATCGGCCAACACATCGGGAGCCTCGTCATCCGGGATCTCGGATCGGTCAGGGGAGACATCGAAACCGGACACTTCGATATGGCCATCCTTGCGGTGCCCTCGTCGGCGGCCCAGCAGGTAGCAGAGGCTCTTATCGAGGCGGGGATAAAGGCGGTGCTCAACTTCGCCCCGGTCCGTGTCAACGTGCCCGAGAACGTCGCCATCCGACAGGTCGACCTGTCGAACGAGTTGCAGATCCTCAGCTACTACGGCTAGCCCCAACCCAACACATTCTGTGCGGAAAATTTCTGGCATAGCCGGGAAAAATCCGCACAGAAGGGATTGCGAGATGTAGGGGGGTTGACTCTCAAAGACGGATCCCAAATCTTCGAGATGTGGAAGGGGAGATACGTGTTTTCGCCCGGGATCACCTCGGCCTCATTGACCGGCCGACGGCGATCCAACTCGGCGCCACCGGCCACAGCATTGAACACGGAGTCAGCACGGGCCGCTGGAAACCAGTTCACGCCGGGGTCTATGACCTGAACGTGACTCCGAGGACATGGCTGTCAGACGTGATGGCGGCCGTTCTGGCCGGAGGCAATGAGGCGGTAGCAAGCCATCGCACCGCGGCCCGACTCTGGGGTCTGGATGGGATCGGCGGTCGCGTCATTGAGATCACCGTTCCCTTCACCAAAGACCCAGTGCCACACGGCGTGATCGTGCACCGCACCCGGCGACAGCTCCCATGTGTGGTTGAGAATGGCATCCGCGTCACGACCGTCGAAAGGACACTGCTTGATCTGGCCACCCTGGTCGGTGACCTGACGTTGGAGAAGTCCGTCGAGTCGGCGCTCAGGAAGCATCTGACGACCTTCGACAACCTGCTCGAGACAATCGACAGGGACGGTGGACGTGGGGTAAGGGGCACTCGTCGATTTCGAAGGGTCCTAGGTCACGTCGACGGCTACGTGTCTGGCAGTCCGGCAGAAGTCGAGGCAAAGAACTTGATCCGGTTAGCCGCCATTCCGCAGCCGGTCCTGCAACCGCGGATCCCTCTGCCGAACGGGGAGAACGCTTACCCGGATTTTGCCTGGCCGGACCTCTGGAAGATCGTCGAGATCGACGGTTATGACGCCCACTCCACCCCCGACCAGCTTGAACATGACCTGAATCGACAGAACATGCTCATGGCTCTTGGTTGGGAGGTCCGCAGGTTCAGTGCTCGAGAAGTCCAACGCGACCCACAGAGGGTTTCGAACGAGATCGTCGGCTTCGTCGTGGGGCGACCCCTATGACCTGAGCCTCCCACCGTTCTGTGAGTGAAATTCCCGGTATAGGCGGGAAAAACCCGCACAGAAAGGGAGCTAGGCGCCTTCCTGAGACTGTTCGTACTGGTGGAGGGCGGTGAGGAAGGCCAGGAACAGGACCAGGCTGACCAGCAGGTAGGTCATGGGGATGATCCTGATCTCCAAGGCGTTCAGGCCCTCGATATTGGCCGGGCGTGGTCCACGTGGTGAATACACAACGAACAGCATCGAGCCGATCGCCAACCACCCGAAGGTGGCGGCCCCCGTGATCAGGAACCCCAGCTTCTTACCCAGGTTGGTGAAGTTGAACAGATAGAGGGCACCAAAGAACAGAACGACCGAGGCCACCGTGAGGATGATCCCGGTGACGAAGATGTTCGCCGAGAGAAGCGAGCGGAACAGTTCACGGAACACTTACTCCATCCCCCTCAGGTTTGAGATACGGAGAAAACGAGCAAGGAGCTCGATATCCGAACGGGGCAGGATGAACCCGAATCCGGGCATCCGGCCCGATCCGAAACCGTTGAGACCATATGGTGCGTCCGCCTCCGAACCGTTGATCAGGAAGTTGACCAGCAGATCGGGACTGTCGTCGGTTGGGGGCGGGCCGAACTGGATCAGCGGCCGCCCATCCCAAAGAGCCGGACCGAAACCACCCGAACCCAGTTCCTGAGTGAATGACATGCCAGCGGAGAAACCGGATGTGTGACAGCGGGCGCAGTTTGCGTTGAACAGGCCGACCGCCCGTGACGCCTCTTCCTCGCTCACACCCATCTGGGCCGCGATCCCGGCGAAGTCGACCTCCCACCTACGGTCAATGGCAGCCTGACGGAGGAACTCGAGACCTGCCTCTTCCTGGGGCCGGATCCGACCCTCGTTCTCGGTGAGCACCCGCTTGGTGATGCTGATCGACTCGATGGCACCGACCAGGCTGGTTGCGGTGCTCCGGTCGGAACGACCGCTGACCGTCTGCGGATTGGTCGGGTCGAGAGTCACCGGCCGGAACTCGTTCGGCACGGTGGCATCGGCGGCCTCGGCGATGAGGGCGTTGATCCGCGTCTCCACCGAGTCGGGGATCCCGTCTCCGTCACCGTCGTCACCTTCTTCCTCGAGGGCGGCCTCGATCTGGGCGATATAGCTGCGAAGGATCGGGTCCCTGTTGGCTGCCTGCCGGAGCTGGCCGAGCGCCACCTGGATCAGGTCAGCATCTGGTTCGGCCGGGTCGAACCTGACCGGCTCGAAAGCCCGGAAGTATTCATAGATCTCGACCGAGATCTCCGAGAGCCGGACCTCGACAACGTCGGCGATGCCGTCGGCGTCGGTGTCCCGACCCTCCCCGGCGTTGTCGAAGATGCGACGGGCTTCCTCTGCGAACGGACCGACAAATGCGGCATCCTCGGGAGCCTGGTCGATCTCGGCGACCACCTGCTCCTGTCGCAGGATCGATGCAGCCACGTCGGCGTCGGCGTTCGCCAGACGGGAAAGCTGGGTGTTGACCATGCTCGCGGTGTAGGCGACCGTGTCGCCCTGTGACTTCTGGATGGTCTTCAGATAATTGACCACGTCCTGGACCTGGTGCTCAGACATGGGGCCACCACCGGGGAGTCCCCAGGCGGGCATCGGCGTGTTGCCACGGCCGTAGGTGATCCAGTAGTTGACCTCGTCCTCGTCGTAACGGAAGAACACATCGTCGAGCGGCGGGGCAACCCAGTCGACGGAGACGCCGGAGCGGCGCTCCGGGAAGCTGGCGACGCCGCCGGATCCCCCGGGTCCGTGACAGCTGAAGCAGGCGAACTCGACGACGATCGCCTCACCACGGCTAATCGAGGCCCCGTCGAACTCGTCTACGAACGACCCCTGACGACCCGGCTCGCCGAGGAAGTAGAGGGGAAGAGCGATGGCAAGGAAGGCGGAGAAGGCTATGGCCACCCTCTGACCGCTCTCGAGCCGCTTCGTCTCGAGTTGCTGGTCATCGATCCCGGGTCGCAGGTTGGGCGCCACCTCCTCGCCCCCACGGTTGCGGAAGGCGGAGACGACCATGATGCCCAGCCAGGCCATCCCGGCGACGAGGGCCAGTACCGTTACGACTTCAGCGGTCACTCAGTGCTCTTCCTCTCCGGCAGCGGCGACACTGATGCAGTTGGGGCCTTGCGGATAGTTGACCGAAAGTCCCGGCGCCCGGGGGGTTTCGATGATGGTGCCGGTCTTGATGATGAACCGGCCACCGACGACTTCCACAGCGAACCGGTCCAGGTTCCGCGGAGCCGGACCATCGAAGTACTCACCTGCGGCGTTGTACTTCGATCCGTGACACGGACACTCGAATCCGATCGAGGTGGTACACCAGGGAACCCGGCATCCCAGGTGGACGCATCTCTGGAACAGGGCCATCAGACCTTCGGCTTCGACACCACGACCGGCGAACTGATCCGAGAGCACATCCGGTGCAGGGACCACGTAGGCGCGTGCTTCGGGTACGAAGACGGGCACGATTGATCCGTCCGGTGCCACGACCGAGGTCTGCAGGTCGGAGAGGGCGCCGGCGTCCACATCGGTTCCGAACCCTCCGGACAGCTTCGGCCACATCATCGCCAGCGAACTGACCCCCATCAGCCCGAGGAATGAGAAGAAGGTGGCGTTCATGGCCCGGTTGAAGAACTGACGTCTGGTTACACCGGCCTCTTCGGGCGACACTTCGATGACCCGCTGAACCACCTGGATGCCAACGGCCACTGCCTCTGGTTCGGCCTCGTCCATTTCGGCGACCGAGGGCATCTCCTCGACCTCAGGCTCGACCACAGGGATGGGCTCGACCCGGACCCCTTTCAGGGATCGGTCGGCGCGACGGGTCTCGGCAGAAACTCCCGATGTCGGATCAGGCTTGGCCGCCTGCGACCGGCGGAATGCGATGGTGAAGGCACCGATTGCACCGAGGACGGCGAACACCGCCACCCCAATGAGAATCATGTTCGTGAAGTCGCTCAATGGAAGTTCACCCAGTCAAGTAAGTCGTCGAAGAAGACACCGTCCCTCCACGGGTAGGTGAAGTTGAAGCCCGGACCCCGGAACAGCACTCCGATGATGGTCAGGGCGGCCGAACCGGCGAGGAACACCGAGTAGAGGGCGATAGCGAATTTGCGATCGCTGGGTCGGGTCGACGGATTCTTGTCGACGAACGGGACGATCATCAATCCGATGAGCCCGGCGAAACCGGGGATCATGACACCGGCGATCTGCGGGTCGAAGTAGCTGAGCAACTCCTGGAGACCCAGGAAGTACCAGGGTGCCTTTGATGGGTTCGGGGTTGCATTGATGTTCGCCGGATCAAGCAGTGGCGAATGGATGATCACCGCCATGATCACAAGCAGCGCGGTGATCCCCAGCAAAGCTCCGAACTCCATGAGCATGAGGTGGGGCCAGGTGTTGACCTTGTCGGTAGGTTCGGCCTTGACGTCCTGAATCGCCCGGGCCTTGACGACGGTGAGAAGTCGCTGGGTCCGCACACCCTCCGGAAGACCCGTCGGTGGAACCACCGGACGCGGACTCACCATTGCGGCTACCCGGCCGTTCCCATTTCCGGCCCCGTTGCCTCCATTACCTGAGGGTTCCGGACGGTCCTCGACCATGGACGTCACAGGAGCGGGTGCGGCCTCCGACTCCGTTTCTGCGGCGGCCGGTTCCTCTGTTGCGGCTGCGGCCGGTTCGGCAGCCTCGACGCCCGGTTCGACATCAGCTGGTGCGGTCGGCGGGACCGGCTCGTCAACGGGTTCGGCCACCTTCGGTTCCTGGGGCGGGACTGTCTGACCCATGTCGGTGTCAACGACCTCGACGTCGGCGGGCTTCTCATCCGGATCGGCGACCTCGGCGACCGGCGCCGGCTCCGGATCGGGCGGTGGTGGAGGCACGAAACGCGGCTTCTCACCACGCAGTTCAGCGAGCACTTCCTCAACCGGAACACCGCGCGCTTTGGCCTCGGCTTCCGCCGATCTTCTCAATAGGTCTTCGGGGATCTCAACCATCGATCAACTCCTACAGAGGTCCCGAAATCCCGCCGTCCTTGCGGACCCGCCAGAAGTGAACTGCCATGAAGATCACGATGATGAACGGGAAGGCGAGGACATGAAGCACATAGAAACGGAGAAGGGTCGCCTCGCTGATCTCCAATGAGGAGAAGAGGAGGAAGGTGACCTGGTCTCCGACCACCGGCGCCGCCCTTCCCATGTTGGAACCGACGGTGACCGCCCACAGCGCCAGCTGGTCCCACGGGAGGAGGTAGCCGGAGAACGAGAGCAACAGGGTGAGCAGGAGCAGAACGACACCGACCACCCAGTTGAACTCCCGCGGCGGCTTGTAGGCCCCGTGATAGAAGACGCGGCTCATATGGAGGAACACCGACAAGACCATTAGGTGGGCACCCCACCGGTGCATGTTCCGGACCAACGAGCCGAAGGCGACATCGGTGGATAAGGCCATGATGTCGTTGTAGGCCTGCTCGGTAGTCGGCGTGTAATAGAACATCAGGAAGATTCCGGTGATGGTCAGCAGGATGAACAGGAAGAAGCTGAGACCACCGAGACACAGCGTGTAGGAGAGCTTGACCGCGTGACGTTTCACCTTCACCGGGTGGAGGTGGTAGAGGACATTGTTCATCACCACGTAGGAGCGGTTCCTCGGGCTGTCCTGATATCCCTGTTTGAAGGGCGAGCCGGGCCGCAGGACCGCTTCCACGACAGGCGACTTCCGGAGCTTCTCTCCCGCTTCCTTCGCCCGGTCTTTCAGACCCACTCTCCCGTTTCCGTTAGCCAACCGTCTTCCTCCTACCAACGCATACCGTACGAGTAACCATTCTTGAAGTCACGTTGCCCCGTGTCGAAATCCCAGGGGCGACGATCGAGGCCGAGCTCGGCGGCGTGCTCGGCAAGAGACCCTTCGAACTTGCCCAGTGAGATGACCCCGGTGGGGCAACGGTCAATGCACAGCTGACAGCGTGTGCACTCGTCCTCATCGACGATGAAGAAACCCTGATTCTGTTGATCCTCTGCCGGGTGGTCGACGTTGACCCCCTCGGAGATTGCGTCCAGGGACAGATAGTGGATGCACTTCCATGGGCAAATGTCGACGCAGCCCTCACAGAGGATGCATTCGGCCTGGTCGATGTGAAGGAACTGCTTCGGTCGCAGCTTGTCGGCGAAGTAGGCGCCCTCGACCAGGGCGAGCTGATAATCGTCCCGGATCGGTGGTGTCTCGTCGACTACGCCG
>CAYNSP010000002.1:23730-49814 GCA_964400035.1 uncultured Acidimicrobiaceae bacterium
AGCGGTCCCCTCGTACCAGCGGACGACCGTACGGCGAGATCTGGGTCTCGCTACGGGCCGCCGCCGCCGGCCGGCCCAGTTTGATCTTCTGCACCTGGAGTGCGAGCACCGCGGCGCCGATCAGGACCACGTGGTAGTAACCCACGTTGATCACGTCCTTGAGAACCTTGTAGCTGATCTCGACCTGGTTACCGAGCATGAGGAAGGAGGGAATGGCGAAGGCGACCCGCTGGCCTGACCAGTCGAGATCGGTCTGTGCGAAGCTGAGCCACTCGGAAGGGACCATGCCCATATAGAAGACCATCGCGATCCAGGCGAGGATGGCGGCGACCATTGCCCGGGTCCATGTCATCTTCTGATTGAGGACCCAGAGGAAGGCGCCACCGGTGAGAGCCAGGGTCGTCGCTCCGAGAACGATCAGGTAGCCGAGACCCTTCCACATGACCCCCCGCGGAATCCAACCCCAAATACCTGAGTGCGGCGCATCGACCGGCATCTTCGAGTAGTGGATCCAGATGACACCGAGGGCTAATCCGAGAAGCCCGAGAATCAGAAGACCGGCGCCGATGGTCTTGCGGCGACTATCACTGAGTTCTCCGAGGCGGTACATGGGTCTCTTACTGTCCGGAAGGTCGGTCGGTGTTCGTGTCGTGCTGTTTCTACCACAAATGTTGACCGGAACCTGATCCGGCACCGAAAGTACACAGTGCTGGGACCACCGCGGCTCGCGTGCAGCCGTGGGGTAGGGGGCAGTCGCTCCCCACCACCTGATCTCTCCCAAGGCCCGAGTCCTAATGCCCGACAAGTCGCGGTTATGCTGCCGCCGTCCCGTCTCGCGTGAGGAAGCGGTTGGCCGACAACCAGAAAACAGACATCAGAGCGCTTCTCGGTGGAGGTTCACCCGAGGACCGCATCGCAGCCGCTCACCTGGTGGTCGGCACGGTGTTCCTGGTGATCGGGAGTCTTCTGGCCGTCCTGGGGTTCGCCGCACTCCGTTTCCCGGACCTCCTGGCGATCAGTTTCGGTCGGATCGAACCCCTCACCAATCTGTCTCTGATTGTCGGGTTTGCCATCACTTCCCTGATCGGGGGCGTGTACTACACGCTCCCCCGTCTGACCGGGTCGAGGCTTGCCCTCGGACGTCTCGCCGGTCTTGGTCTCCTCGGCCTAGCCGGGTTGGTGGTGTTGGGATCTGTTGTGGTGGCGCTCGGGTTCGGCTCGGGCCGTCAGCCGTTCGGCCTCCCCTGGTGGCTCGATATCCCGCTGCTTGGAGTTCTGACCGTCCCCTTCCTGGTGACCATGAAGACGATTGCCGAGCGTGAGGAGAAGCACTCCTACGTATCCATCTGGTTCATCGTCGGCGGGGTCACCTGGCTCCCGCTCCTTTACGCCGCCCACGTCGCCGGGCATGCGCCCTTCCTCGGTTCGGTGGCCAGGGCTTACAACGACCTTTTCACCTCGGCAGGCTTGGTCACGATGGTGGTCATCACGCTCGGCAGCGGACTCTTCTACTACGCCGTTGTACGCGACCTGGATATCGCTCTGGCGAGCCGGCAACTCGCCCAGGTCGGGTTCTGGTCGTTGGGTCTCGCCTCCGTCTGGTGGGGGATCGCCCAGCTGATCTTTGGGCCCGGTCCGACCTGGGTGGCCGGTGTTGCCGCCGCTCTGGGTCTCGCCTTCCCGATCGGGGCTCTGGCCAATGCGGCCAACATCTCCCTTACTTTGGAGGGTTCGTGGGGCGATCTTCGGGAACGACCCGGAATCGTCGCCGGTGTCTTCGGGCTGTTCCTGACGGTTGGTGTGGGAGGTGCCGCCGCCCTTGGAGGGTTCAGGTCGATCGCCTCGGTCGCATCGTTGACGTCGTTCTGGGAGGCGATCGAGTACACCGCCATTGCTGGAGCGGGAGTGCTCCTCGTCGCCGGATTCTGCTACCCGGCCCTTCCCCGTCTCCTGGGACGTGAGATGCCGTCGACTTCCCGGGCTCGCAGCTCGGTCCGGCTCACCCTCGCCGGTTCGGTAGGCGTCATGGTCTTCCTGATCGCAGCCGGACTCCTCAACGGGTTCTCATGGGTGGCGACGGCCAACGCCGGTGGTGAACCGAATGTCGGTGAAGGATGGGCGGCGGGTGTCGGTGCCAGCGGTGACACCCTTCTCCTTCTCGCACTGGCTGCTTCGCTGGTGGCGCTGGCCGGTCACCTGTCCTATGCGTCGACGGTCTTGGGGACGATGGTGAAGGGCAAAGCGGTAGCCCAGGAGGTCCTGGTCGGTCTGGAGGCGTCTGATGAGTGATCTCGCATCCGCAGCCGCTGCTCTGGGGATTCCCGAGCCACTCGCCAAGCGCGCCGCCGAAGCCAGGGCGGCCGAACTCGGTGTGCCCGTCGAAGAGGTATATGCATCGTGGAGCGGTGGGGCCTCACTACCCGCCGCATCGACACCGGCCACCGAAGCGGCACCGGAGCCTACGGTCGACGAGTCGGTCGAGGCGTCTGCTGCCCCGTCTCCGGCACCGGTACCCCCACCGACCGGTGGTCCGACCGAACTGCCGATCGCGGTTTCACCGGTCCCTGCCGGCCCATACAAGCCCCCGGTGCTGGTAGGGGCGGTCGACAACCCGGTACGCCTCCTGGTCGGCGTAGTAGGTCTCTTCCTCGTCATCCTTCTGGTGGGTCTGGTCGGGCCGTCCATGCCGGTAGACATTCCCGGCGCCCGGACCGGTGAGATCGCTTTCAGTGAGCAGGCACTCGAGGGTCAGACCATCTACCTGCAGATGGGATGTGCCGCATGTCACACCCAGATGGTGCGACCGGTCGTGGCTGACGTCGGAATTGGCCCGGTGACCCTCAACGACACCAATCAGATCCTCGGGTCACGGAGGTACGGTCCCGACCTGGCCAACATCGGCGCCCGATCGACACCGGCGGACATCGAGGGAATGGTCCGCGGTGGTTCGGGACATCCCGGCCACAACCTATCGTCAGATGACATGTCGGCACTGGTTGCATATCTCTCCGAGTCGAGGCCGGTGGGCCAATGAGCGAACTGCTTGCCGCAGCATCATCGGCCATGGGTATCCCCGAGCCTCTGGTGAGACGGGCGGCCGCCGCTCGTGCCACCGCTGCGGGCATGTCGGTCGACGACGTCCTCGCTGCATGGTCCGGTGGTGGATCGGTCCCGACTCCCGCGGCACCGGCTGAACCGGCTCCTGCAGCCAGCGACGAACCCGCCGCCGAGTCGGCGTCGCCGACTGCTCCGGAACCCGTGACGACCCCGGCAGCAACAGCCGTGCCCGCCGCACCGGCCCCCGCCGGCGCTCCTTCGCGAGCACCGATGCCAACGGAAGTCTCCGTCGGGGAGGCGGCCCGTCTACCCGAGGTGATCACGGTCCCGACCGCGGGCATCCGGGAGAGGACCAACTCTTCGATCCCGAGATGGCTGACCACCCTCCTGCTGGCTGCTCCCCTGTTCGCCCTCTTCGCACTCGGTGGTCTCGCCACCGGGGAATGCGGCGAGGGGACTGAACTCCGTGTCGACGTGGTTACCGGTGAGATCGTCAACTGTGACGGATCCGAATTCACCGGTTCAGGCGGACCGGGTGGTGGCGGTTTCGACTTCCTTGCGATCGGCGAACGGATCTTCGCCGGGACGGAGGTGGCGGGTGTCAACTGCGCCAGCTGCCATGGTGCTCAGGGCCAGGGCGTCGGCACCTTCCCGGGTATGGGCGGTGTCCAGACCACATTCAGCGCCTGCACCGACCACATCGAATGGGTGGCCCTGGGAGCACAGGGATTCAGGGAGTCCGGGCGCGACACCTATGGCGATACCAACAAACCGGTCAATGCCATGCCCGGATTCGGTCCCCGGCTTAGTGACGAGCAACTCAGAGCCGTGGTCGCATTCGAACGGGTCCGTTTCGGTGGCGCCTCCGCCGAGGAAACCGCCGTCGCCTGTGGGTTCGCCGAAGAAGGTGAAGAGGACGGGGAGAACGGGGAAGAACCTAACGGCGACGGAGAAGCCGGGGTCTTCGGGTCCCGCGGCGACGCCAATTCTTAAGCGCAACCGTCAGGTCGCCGACACGCTCCACCGGACCCTCCCATAGGACGGCACCGTCCGGTGCCAGGATGACCGGAATCCTCAATCCGTAGACGCTGACCAGGACATCATCATCATCGATGTCCACCGTCCGGACTCTGACCCGGGCCCGTCGTGCCGCCGCCTCGACTTTGGGTAGGGATTCGTGGCAAAGATGGCATCCGGACCTGGTCAGAAAGTCGACCACTAAAGAGTTCAAGTTACCACTCTCCGTGGTCGATAATTGGGGTGCATGCAGGAAGGAGGGAACTCCGTTACCCGCATACCTAGGGCACGTTCGTCCCAGGTGTGAACGGATAGCCTCCCAGCCCGCCCCACGGTTACGGAACCCTCCTTCATGTAGTCGGGGTCCCCGCTCGCGGGGACCCCGACATGTTTGTACCCTGCATGCCTCGTGCGACCTGCAACTGCCATCGTCATCGCCGTCCTGTTGGTTCTGATAGCCATCGCCGGGGTCATCTCGATGATCAGGCTCTTCTCGTGAACGTCACCCCAACACCCTCGTAGACGTTCAGACTCTCGACGGCACTCCCTCCCCGGACGGCGATCGCCACCAACCCGGCGGAGTCGACATGGACCAGGCTCTCGCCTTCGTCGACCTCGGCGTACGCACTGACCCACCGGAGGTTGTGGATGGTGGCCCCGACCCTGATCGTCACAACCTCACCCGGAGAAAGTCCGAGCATGGCCAGTTCGTCCGGAGAGATGTTGGTCTGGGCGTTGCCAAAGTGGTCTATCCACCACACCGTTCCCGAGATCGTGGTATCGGTCGCTTCGGTGAGCGGCAGAAGAAGAGGTATCACCGCGTCGTCACCGACCTCGGGGCCGAGGTCGTCGAGAGTGGCTTCGCCCGAGGCGAGCAGACCGGCGGCCGGGGCAAAGATGTCGCGACCGTGAAAGGTCTCCCCCGGAGACGGAATCATCGCCTCGGGATTTTCGATCGAGACAATCCGCGATGCGCCACCGATCATGGCCACCGCCGGTGAGAGGAGGCCATTATCGGGGCCGACGAAGTACCCCCAATCGGTGAGCATGGCGAGGGCCTTCCGGTCGGTTCCCACATCAGGGTCGACGACGGCCAGACACACGCCTTCGGGTAGGTACTGGATGGCACGAAGCAATGCCAGGGCTCCGGCACGGACGTTTCCCCGAGGGAAGTTGTGACCGACATCGATCACCCTCGAGTCGGGGGCGAGCTTGGCGAGAACCCCGTGGACCACCCCGACGAACTCATCCTCGTGGCCGAAATCGGAGAGAAAGCTGATAGGCAGCGTCATTGCAGCGCGACGCTACCCGAGCCGGAACGGAGGTGAGTCGACACCCCTATATTCCTCCGATGGCCGATCAGAGTCACGAGACGGTTGCCCGCACGTTGGGTACTGCCGGTGTGTCCATGCTCATCGGTGGACTCGACACCGGTAAGACCACACTGGCACTCCAGGCCATCCGCCATGCCCTGGCATCCGGGCGAACCGCGGTGCTGGTCGATGCCGATGTCGGCAACTCTGCGGTCGGCCCGCCCGCCTGCGTCTCGATGAAGGTCTTCCGAACGCCCGGCGACCTCGAGGCCCTGGATCAGCCCGACGGTCTGCACTTCGTCGGCACGATCACCCCGGCACGGCTGGTGCTGCAGCATGTGGTGGCGACCGCGGTGATGACCCAGAAGGCTCGGGACCTGGGCGACTGCATCATCATCGACACCACCGCGGTGGCTTCCGGGGTGGCCGGAGAGACGCTCAAGTACCACAAGACCGAACTGTGTCGTCCCGATCGGATCGTCGCCCTGCAACGTGGTGAGGAGATGGAGCCGGTGGTCGGGATGCTCCGCAGGTTCCTCGGCGCCGACGTCGCCACCCTGGTCACCGATCCCGGAATCCTGTCAGTCTCCCCCGACGTGCGTGCCCGCAACCGGGCGGAGGGTCTCGCCAGGGTCCTCAAACAACCACTCGAGCGTTGGAAGGTGAGACCCACCGTCTTCGCCCCGACCCTGCCCGTAGGCCTCAACCTGGGACGTCTGGACGGGGTCCTGGTGGGTGTCCAGGGTGCGGACGGAAGCTGCCTCGGTCTTGGTGTTCTCAGCTATGAGGACGACACCCTGCGGGTGATGACAAACGTCGGTGAGGGCATGACGGGTCTTCGACTCGGATCGGTCCGCCTCAACCTGGAAACATTCGAAATGCAGATGCTCAACCTCCGTGAGGTGATGTTCGGGGTCTGAACAGCTGATTCCACAGGCCTAGACCGGCGCCTCAAGGCGACCACGGACAGTGCCGATTAACCACCCATGGTTCGAAGGTGGCTGTCCCTACTGACAGTGGTGGGCCTCATCTTCGTCGGGCTGGGAACTGCTGCGGTAGCGAACCAGTCGGATGAACAGGGCTTTCTCGACAAGATCAATTCGACGCGGGCGAATGCGGGTCTTGCCCCGCTTCAGATGGATACCGGTCTCCGGAACTACGCCCGGATCCACACCGAGTACATGATCGATGGGAAGTGCCCGAACGGCGACACCATCTGCCACTCCACCTCCGAGGCCCTGATCAATGCCGCAGGGCACGGCTGGGACGCCCTCGGGGAGAACGTCGGTCGGGGTGGGACGGTGGATTCCTTGCACACCGCCTTCATGAACTCGGCGGGTCACAAGAAGAACATCCTCGGCAACTGGAACTATGTGGGGATTGGCGCCGATCACGGACCGGAAGGTCACCTTTACGTCACCGTGGTGTTCATGAAGAAGGGGACCACGGGAGCGCAGACCACGACCACCACGACCCCGAAGCCCCCCACCACCAAGGCCACCACCACCACTACTACGACAATGCCGACCACAACGACAACGACCCTCCCACCGACCACGACCACGACCACGACCCTTGTGGTTGGTCCTGACCGCCCGGTCACCCCCGGCGGTACGTGTGCGTTGGTTACTCGTTTCGGGTGGATCTGTCCCGACTGAACCCGCCCGGCCAGGATTCAGCCTGCACCGGGTGACATGGTCAAAGAGGACGCCCTGGTGACCCTCTGGAGCCTCCTCCGCACTTCCCCGAACGGACGCTTCTCCAGGTTGCCTCCAGGGCGCCTGTACTGCGAATCTACGGCAAACCGAGATCGTGTTCAATGACCCTCGGTGGCCCGTCCTGGAAACGTAATTAATCGTTGTTAATCGTTACTTGGTCTCAACTTGGACCGCCGGACCGGGTAATCAACAGCAATTCGGGTTATCCACAGCTGTTGTCCACACCTGTTTGTTCACAAGTTTCTAAGCGGAAATTTCGCGCTCCGAAGCAACGGGCGGAAGGCCACCTCGATCGTCTCGTAGATCTCCCCGAGGACCAGATCGAGCTCGACCAGGGTCACCTGCTCGGCGGGAAGACGCCCACGGAGCACCAGTCCGCCCTCGTCGTCGACGGCGAAGAAGACCCTCCAGGCTCGCATGTTCCGACGCAGCGCCTGAAGGTGAAGAGGTGCGGCCCCACCCGGTCCGGGCATCACATATGCCTCCACGGTGATGCTCCGCTCCCCAACCTCGAACCACACGGTGGTCGCCTCCCTGGTCTCCTGACGCATCCGCACCGCGATGCGACCCTCCAGGACCTCGCTGTACTCCACCGTGGATTCCGGATCGTCCAACCAGAGCCGGATCCGTTCGTCGAGAACCGACTCCAACCGACTCATGCGAACTGGAGATCGACCCGCGGCTCTATCTCACCGACGGGTGACCCACCTCCGTACACGGTGGGCCGTGCGAACGATGCGAGTCGCTCCCGAGCCGTGGCGTTGAGAGCGCCTATGCCGTCGAGGGCGGCCACCGCGGCGATACCTGCGATCGTCGAGCGGCCATCCCAGGTGCGGGCGGCGATGCCAACCCCGCCGTCCAGACCGACCCCGATGCACCCTTCCGCCCCACCCTTGGCCACGGCGTTGAGATATGTGGCGATGGAAGAGTCGCTCTCCCCGTTCCCACCCACCAGGGCCGGGTACCGGTGCATAGCCTGGAAGACGGCAGCGAATCTCGGGTGCGTCGAAAGTCTGGCGTACATCCGGGCCATGACCCGGACCGTTGTGCGATGAACCGGCGCACCGCATCCGTCGACACCGACCGGGTCCGGATCGAAGCCACCGACCTCCCGGATCAAGTCAGTGACCCGACGTTGAAGGGGATGCTCCGGATCGAGGTAGTTGGTTGTCGGCCATCCACTGGCGACACAGGCACGGAGGAACGCGGAGTGTTTCCCGGAGCAGTTGTTCCACAACCGTCTCGGGGACCGCTCTCCTGAGGCGATCAAACGGTCGGCGGCGGCCCGGTTGATCGGCCATGAAGGTGGACACCTGAGGTCGGACTCGCTGAGGTCGGCCGACTCCAACATTTCACGGACCAGGGCAAGCTGCACCGGGTGGCCGCGGTGAGAGGATGCCGCCACCGCCAGTTGCAGGGCGGACAGGCCGGCACCGGACTCCTGGGAGATGGTTGCCTGGAATGGCTTCGATGATGACCGAATAAAGAAAGGCCGATCGATGTCGCCGGACCAAGCGATCAGCGACCCGTCGGGATGACAGACCGCAACCGCTCCTTCGTGGTAGGTCTCGACCAACCCGGAGCGGACGGTGACGGCCAGCATTCCGTCCTACCCGGAGACGGTCGCCTCGTCCTCCTGGCTGCGGTAACGCCCGACGATCTCGGTCTGGAGCGCATCGATCACCGCATGGAGCTGACGACGTTGCTGGGAGAGTTCGACTTCGATCTCCTTCAACCGATCCAGGGCCTCGGCGACCTCGGCGTCGGTCATGTCGGGCAGTCGGGTTAGGACCCCATCGTCCATGATCTGGTCGATGAGCCGGCGACCGGTGGTCGACGGAATCGGGGGCATGACCTCGATGTGACGGGCTGTCGGCTCCTGGCCCAGGACCAGGCCTCGGGCCAGGATCTCGGGAAGGGCATCGATCAGGCTCCGTGACTCTTCGCCGCTGCGTCGCTTCGCCTCGAAGCTGAGCAGGTCCATCCGACCATGAAGCAGCCGTCGGTAATAGGAGATCTGTGACTCCACATCCTCGGCGGTGTCCCGCCGGGCGCGCAGCTCCTCCAGTTCAAGCTGGTCGAGGTCCCTCAGGTACTCCGGTTCGAGTACCAGGTCGATGCGGCGGCGCCTGTCGTTCACGGGCCGCAGCTTACTTACAGGCCGCGGCGAGAACGTAATAAGGATTGACCGCAGGCGAACCCATGCCTCCGGGATGAATCTGGAAGTGGAGGTGCGGAGCTCCACCCTTGGCGTTACCGGTGTCGCCGTTGTACCCGATGACCTGACCCTGCCGGACCCGTTGACCGCTGGTAATCGCCCAGTCGCTGAGGTGGGCGTAGTAATAGGCGATGCCGGTGTCGGCCCTCAGCCAGATCGACTTGCCACCCAGCGCCGAGTTGGTGATCAGGACGGTCCCCGACTGGACCGCATACATCGGCTCGTTCCAAGCGGCGTGCATGTCGGTCCCCTTGTGGGTCCGTCCGCCGGAGCGGGGGTTGCCCCAGGAGTTGATGAACCGGGTGCGATTCGGGGTGAACGGGCAGATGAACGGACCGGTCTGGACCGAACCCTGTCGACGTTTCCGCTCCTCGTCGCGGAGACGTGCCTGCTCGGCCTCGTACTGGCGGCTCAGATCGCGGCATCGTTCGCTCATCCGCTCATACGCCGCGAACGAGCGGTTCATGGCCGAAGTAGTGGCCTCGACGAGACGATCCGCCTCTTCCCGGGCGGCTTCCAGTTCGTCGTGGGTCAGTTCGAGTTCGACCTGGAGGCGGGCCAGCTCCGACTTGCTGGCGAGAAGCTCGTTCATCGACTGCTGACCACCGAAGGCGGCGGTGCTCAGAAACTCGGTCGTGGCCAGCAACCGGTCAACCGACGAGGCGCTGAGGATGATCCCGGGATTCGAGAAACCCGATCGCATGTACAACTCGATGGCCTGGCTCTCGATCTGCTTTTGGACCATGTCCATGGCTTCCTGGCTGGTGTCGACCGAACCCTGGATCCGTGCCTGTTTCCGTTCGAGCCGTTCGATGTCGGCCAGGACCCGCTCGTATGCAAGCAGTGATGACTCGAAATCCTCCTGGGCCGACTGGTATTCGGCGTACTGGTTACGTGAGTCGGCGCAAGCGGCGTCAACCTGGGCGCGGGTAGGGGCAGCCGATCCCGTTATCGGGACAAGTGAAACCACCATCAACACGAGAAGCGGTGGAAGCGTGCGCCGGTACGCCTTTGGGGCTGCCATGCGGGCTAAAGACTAACCCGAGGTTTCCAGTTGGCGTAGTTCTGAATCGTTACAGAATCGCCCCGACCAGCGGGTAGTAGATGGCGGCGGCGAGGACCACCCCGTCGAGGGAAGGCATCATCCCGGGTGCCCGTTCGGTTAGACGCACCTGCCCGGTCCGCAGCATGGTGGCCATGCCGGACCCTGCGATTAGAGCGACTGCGATCCCCAGACCGATGAGCAGATAGCCCACCACGTCCGCATCCCAGATGGCGGCGCCGGCGACGGCACCGATCACGGTGACCAGGGCCAGGGTCCAGTACTGGTCGAGGAATGGCACCGCTGACATCCGGGAGACAGCCGACGAGGCGACCACACCGGCGGTAATCGCCACCAGGAAGATGGTCATCGCCTGATCGTCGGGTGAGGCGGCTGACCGGACCAGGACCATGGAGGCGGCCGCAAGGGCGGCAAGCAATCCGGCGAGCATGGTCGGACCGAAGGCGCCGACCGCACGGTATCCGGCAAAGGCGACACCCCATCCAAGGCAGATGGCCACCGCGAGCGCAACGGCGAGTCCGTATCCCCATCCACCAAGGGCATGAGCCGAAAGCGCGCCGGCCGCTCCTGATGTGGCCACGGCCAGGGCGGCGAAGCCACGACCCCGGGCTGAGAACTGTCCGCTCAGATCGACCGCCCACAGGGCGAGGATCGCTACGACCGCCGCCGCCCACACCTCCTGGGATTGGAAGTTGGCGAGGATGGCCACAACTGCCACCACCAAGGGGACCAGTCCCAGAAGGTCGTTCGCTCCCACGGTCGTGGCCTGATTGGTCCCCGACATGACGGGGTCCCGAGTTGTTCGCAGCTTGGCCATCGGGTAGAGCGTAAAGCCTCCGCGCCCCCTCGCGCTCGAAATGTCTTACTCTCGGTGAAATGGACGACTTGCTGCTGGTCCCGGTCGAGGTGCCCATGGTCGGTGACGAGCGCCACAAGAACTGGGCTCGATTGGTTCAATCGGTGGACCCGTCGAGGTCCTCGGGTTGGAGCTACGAGGGCCCGTTCGTCGACGTCGGTGGGATTCAGGACCTTCCAGTGGGATCGATCCTGCTGATCTACGGAGAACGCGGATCGCGTGCCAATCCGCAGATCCTCGCCCGGGTCTACACGGTCAACTCTGATGCCACCCTCAGCTTCGAGTCGGAGGCAAAAGGAAGGGCATGGGCACGAACCCTTCGGGACACCATCGAGAAATGTCTGGGGACCGAACGGGTCCTGGATCTGTCAAATGTGTCGACGGAGACCCTGGCGAATGAGTTGCGATCCCGGGGTTGGACGTTGACCCCGCCGGGCTAGACGCTCAGCGGGTGACCCGGGCTATCGCCGCAGCCACCCGGTCGGCCGCCTCGAGATGGGCCTGGAAGACCTCCACCTCTTCGACGGTCATCTGGCCGATCGCGTCGCCGATCTCATCAACCGAGGTCCGGGGGACCCGACCTTTGGTGCTCCATACGTAGATCGTGGGTGCAGTGATCAGGTTGAGATCATTGGGGACGAATGACGCCCTCGGCGTCCGCCAGAAGGCGTTGATCGAGTCGGTCGAACCTGCGATGGATGCGGTGATCGAGCGGCGCTGGGCCTGGTCGGTGGTTGGACACCATCCACCGTCACCACAGTATGGGGCCCACGTCGACCGGGCGGAGCCGCCGGAGGTCTCGTACCGGAAGGTCATGGCGTGACCCACCAGCCAGAGCCTCTGGGATCTCTCCCTCCAACCTTCCTCACGCCAGAAGTCGACGTCGACCAGCACCAACCCGCTGACCAGTTCTTGATGGGTGGCGGCGACTTCGGCGGCGACCTCACCACCGAGCCCGACTCCGGCGAGCACCACCGGTCCTCCGAAACGCTCCTCGATGACGGCTGCGATGTCCCGTCCCATCTGGGCGACAGTGTGCGCCGTGCCGGGTTCGGTGGTGCGTGTGCTGAGACCGAATCCCGGAAGGTCGATGGTGTAGACCCCGATACCGTTGTCGAGTGCGTCGACCAGGCTGTCGAAAGTGACACTCCCGGACACGTCGACATCGTGGAGAAGAACCACAGGACCTCTGCCCGCACTCCTCTCGGCGACATAGAGGGTCTTGCCGTTGACAGTCACCAGCACGGATGGGTCGAGGCCTAACTCATCGACGAAGCGATCCTCGATCAGCGGGATCCGATCGGTGGTGGTCTCGTTCCAGATCACCACGCCGGCGCCAAACAGAAGTAAGACCAGGACCAGCATCTTGACGATGATCCGGGAAGGTTGCTCCCTCTTGGGTGGCTGGCGGGCGCCCATCAGTCGGTAAGTATCACATGGACATGCCGTGGACCGTGGACACCGACGCTGAGCTGGAGCTCGATGTCGGCGGTCCGGCTGGGTCCGGTCACCACGACGAGGTTGGTCACGTCGGGCCGCGGATTCTGCTCAGCCCAGTAGGCCAGTGAGCGGGCGATGTCCTCGACGTTGAGGATGGCGACATGCACCTCGGCGATGAGACTGGCCAGTCGGGGACGTCCGGGACCGTGGCGGAGGAGGATGCTTCCCGACTCGGCGAGTCCGGCATCGGCGGCAGTGATCCCGAGGTCTACGGTCTGATAACCGAGGAGGTGTTCCGCCCTCCCTTCCCCTACGGGCAGGTCATGGTCGATCCGGTTCAGCCCCGCTGAGACCAACCCCGCGGCGACACCCGAGACAGGGAGGTCGTCCCAGATCAGGAAGTTGGATGCGTCGTGTCCGGAGGCGATCGCGGAAACCGTACGAGGCACGCCATGGCGGCTGACCGGACCGTGGACCACCACACCGACCGAGACCGCCCGGGCCCGGAACATCGCGAGGAGGTCGACCGGCTCGATCGCGGGGAGACCGACCGTGTCGACACGGGGCAGGTCGGCGGTCATCACTGCGGTGCGGACCCTGGCCAGGAAGGCGTCACGATCCACGGTTCGCCCTCCACCAATCACTGAATGACTCGCGTGCCGGTCGGGGAAGGTCACGATGACGGGTCCATCCCCGGGCCGGGCCGGGCAGCCGTCGAATCCAGCCACCGGATGAGAAGGGGGCGGTCAGGACCCGACCCAGCCGTTTGAGACGGGCCCACCGTCGGGGTTCGACGGCGGCGTCCCGGTAGCGGCGCAGACCGCGGTCGAGCCATGCGGGGAGGCGACCCTCCGTGGCCGCCTGCTCCCTGAGTTGGAGGAGCATCTTCGGTATCTGGATCCGGACCGGACACACCTCCTCGCAAGCACCGCACAGGGTCGAAGCGTATGGCAGGTCCCACCAGGGGTCCATGCCCCTCAAACCAGGAGTGATGATCGCCCCCATGGGTCCGGAGTAGACGGTGCCATAGGCGTGGCCTCCGGTGGTTCGGTACACCGGGCACACGTTGAGACAGGCTCCGCATCGGATACAGGCCAGGATCTCGGCAGTTGGGCCGGCCAGGATCTCGGAGCGGCCGTTGTCGAGAATGACAATGTGGAGCTGGTTGGGTCCGTCGGGTTCGCCTTCCTTCCGTGGTCCGGTCATCACGTTGGTATAGGCGGAGAGGCGCTGACCGGTGGCCGAACGGGCCAGGGTCTCGAGGATCACCGCCCCATCCGACCATGAGGAGACGATCCTCTCCATACCCATCAAGGCGATGTGGACGGGCGGCGCGGTGGTGACCAGTCGACCGTTCCCCTCGTTGGTGACCAGGACGATCGAGCCGGATTCGGCAATCGCCAGATTGACACCCGAGATCCCGGCGTCGGCCCGCAAGAACACCTGCCGGAGTCGCTCTCTGGCGATGTCGTTGAGGGCGTTGGGATCGTCGGTGTACGGGACCTCTAGTCTCTCGGCGAAGACCCGACCCACATCCTCACGGGTCAGGTGGAGGACGGGAGCGATGATGTGGCTGGGCATGTCGCCGCTGAGTTGGGCGATGTACTCGCCCAGATCGGTCTCGACCACTTCGATTCCCATCCCCTCGAGATGGGGGTTCAATTCGATCTCCTCGGAGAGCATCGACTTGCCCTTGGCGACGAGACGGGCCCCGGAGGTCTCGAGGATCGATGCCACGATCGAATTCGCCTCGGCCGCATCGGCGGCGAAATGGACGGTGGCACCCTGAGCGGTCGCCTCGTCGGCGAAGGTGGCCAGGAGTCGATCCAGATTCGCCAGGGAGTACATGCGGATCGCCCGGGCACGATCACGGATCTCGTCCATCGCCGGGAACTCGCCGAAGGCGTGGTTCCGGGTGGCGGTCATCTGGCGGAGACCTCGTTCGACAGCTGCCGCGCCGCTCGATCCGAGGAGGGTCCCGGAACGTCCGACGAAGGTGACCGGTTCAGTCATCGGTCAACAGTTCGACGATGTGCTTCACCTCGACGTTTGATCCCCTACGTCGGAGCCCGCCTTCGAGGTGGATGAGACAGGAAGTGTCGCCACCGACGAGGACTTCGGCACCCGAATCCGCGACCCGCTCCAGCTTGGCGTCCATGATCGCCGCCGAGACGTCCGGCATCTGAACACTGAAGAGTCCGCCGAACCCGCAGCATTCCCTGTCGCCGTCCAAGGGGACGCGGTTGGTGCCCTCCATCAGCCGATCCGTGGTCCCTTCAAGCCCGAGTCCCCGGAGACCGTGGCATGAGTAATGGACCGCCACCGGTCGGTCGCATCGGGCGGTCAGTTCGATGTCGAGGTCCTCGACCAGGAAGGCGGTGAGTTCACGGACCCTGCCGGCGACACGCCTTGCCTGTTCTTCCCGTTCGGTACCGGCGAACAGACGGGGGTAGTGGTGGATGATCATCTCGGCACATGAACCCGAGGGGACCACGATCGGGCCTTCGGTGGCGTCAAAGACATCCAGGGTGTGAGCCGCTATCTCCCGTGCCCGGTCGGCCTGTCCGACATTCATCGCCGGTTGACCGCAACAGGTCTGACCTTCGGGGAACCCGACCTGACATCCGGCACCCTCCAGGACCCTGACGGTGGCCTGACCCACATGCGGTGCGAGCGCATCGACCAGGCAGGTGACCATCAGCTGAACCTGAGGCTCTTGCATGGTTCCAGTATCCCCTACTGTGCTCCGCCTCATGTTCATTCCCCTGACCGGCGGTCGGATGGCACGCCGTCTGATTCAACTGATCGTCGGTCTGGTCATGTTCGGCGTCGGCATCGGTCTCATGCTCAGATCGGGTCTTGGCCTGCCACCGTGGGATGTGCTCCACCAGGGTCTCTCGCTCAAGTTCGGGCTCACCATCGGAACCTGGGGAATCATCATGTCCCTGGTGGTCCTCCTCTTATGGATCCCGTTGCGGGAACGGATCGGGGTGGGAACACTGATCAATTCGGTGCTGATCGGTCTCACCATCGACCTGACCGCCAACCTCGTACCCGAGGCGACCAATCCGGCCACCGCATGGACCATGCTCCTGGTCGGTATTGGGATCAACGGGCTCGCCTCCGGCATGTACATCGGTGCGAACCTCGGTCCGGGCCCCCGGGATGGTCTGATGACCGGCATCGCACGAAGGGGTCCTTCGGTCCGGCTCACCAGATCGGTCATCGAGATCGTGGTGCTGGCCACCGGTATTCTCCTCGGTGGGACGTTCGGTTGGGGGACCGTGATCTTCGCCCTCGGCATCGGACCTTTGGTCCAGTTCTTCCTCCCCCGCTGGACCATCGGTGCGGAGGTCGTCCCCACGGCCCGGAGATAACACCTTAGAAATTGATGAGGTCGATGAGGACCCCTCTTGCCAGGAACACCACAGGCACCGCGATCGCAATCGCCATCACCAATGGTCTCCAGCTGCGAACGGCTCGGTAGGCCAGCCCGATGACGATCCCGGTGTAGAGCCCCATGACAAAGAGGACCGGCGTCAGATGCTCGTCGCCCGACCCGATTCCACGCAGTATCAGAGCACCGTCGAAGGCAACGGCGGCGAAGACCACAATGGCGCCTACCGTCTGGGTGATGCCACGCCCGGATTTCAACCATGATGCGGCGAGTCCGGCAATGGCTCCCGCAACGAGCGCTCCAAGCATCCACACCCCGAACGCCTTCCATAACGCCGGACTCGGATGGCGGATACCGAACCCGATGTTCAGGATGTAGTAGACCGCCACGCCCACACACAGAAAACTCGCTCCGGCGATAATGGCCGCCACCGTCCCCCGACCGCGCTCGGCGAAATAGGCGACAACCACGGCTAGAAGCAGCCAGCCACCGCCCGCATTGCCAAGGATGGCAAGCACGAGGTATGCGCCCAATTGCAGAGCAGGTCGGCCGTCCCAGTCGTAGCCATTACCGACCCAGTCGGCCAGGACGCCGATGGCACCGAGTACGACGCCGGCGATCGCGGTCCATTTCCATGACGCCACGGAGAGTCCGGAGGGTGACATGAGCGGGGCATATTAGAGAGCGCGAAAAATCTGTCGCCCCGGCGGTGTACCTTCGGGACCGTTGACATCTAATGTTCCGGCCACTTCCCCCGAGTGCGTGGAGTGCTCACTTCCCCGTTGACCGACGGTTCGTCGCGTCTTCAGTTTCTCCCGTCGGTACCAGTGTTTTTCCGGTACTTGACTCATCACACTCGTGTAATTACATTGTTGAAGTCCATACCAGATGTAGTGGCCACTTCCCCGACCACCACAACATCTTGTGGTAGGAGCATTGAAATGGACCCGGTCCCGGACACACTTCCCCGGGGCCCAAAGTGCGGAGGAGGCACTATCGATGAGCAAAGGCCTGCGGATTACCCGTCGCTTCACCGAGGCCGGTAAGGATCCCTACGACCAGTTCGAATGGTCGTATCGCGACTCGCGGATCTCAAACCCCGACGGCTCGGTCGTCTTCGAAATGACCGGCGCCGAGATCCCGGCCAGGTGGAGCCAGGTGGCTTCCGACATCATGGTGTCGAAGTACTTCCGCAAGGCTGGTGTCCCCCAACTCGACGACCAGGGCGACCCGGTGCTCGACGAAGACGGCAAGCCGGTCCTCGGCCCGGAGCGCTCGGCCAAGCAGGTCTTCAACCGTCTGGCCGGCACCTGGCGGTACTGGGGCGAGAGGGAGGGCTACTTCGCCTCCACCGAGGACGCCGCAGCTTTCGAGGACGAACTCAAGTACATGCTGGCCGCACAGATGGCCGCTCCGAACTCACCGCAGTGGTTCAACACCGGCCTCAACTGGGCGTACGGTCTGGAAGGTCCGGCGCAGGGCTTCTGGTATGTCGACCCGAAGACCGAACAGCTCACCCCCTCCCCCGACTCCTACAGCCGTCCGGCCCCCCACGCCTGCTTCATCCTTTCCGCTAAGGACGACCTGGTCAACCCCGGCGGCATCATGGACCTGTGGCTTCGTGAGGCCCGGATCTTCAAGTTCGGATCGGGTGCCGGCTCCAACTTCTCCGAGATCCGCGCCGAGAACGAGCGTCTCTCCGGTGGTGGCAAGTCATCGGGTGTCATGTCGTTCCTCAAGATCGGTGACCGCGCCGCGGGTGCGATCAAGTCGGGTGGCACCACCAGGCGCGCAGCCAAGATGGTGATCCTCGACGTCGACCACCCCGATATCGAGAAGTTCATCGAATGGAAGAAGGTCGAGGAGGAGAAGGCCCGGATCCTCATCCAGCATGGTGGATTCCCCGCCGACTTCAATGGTGAGGCATACGCCACCGTGTCGGGTCAGAACTCGAACAACTCGGTTCGGGTGACCAACGAGTTCGTCCAGGCAGTCCTCGATGACTCCGACTGGAATCTGACCAACCGGACCGACGGTTCGGTGCGTCGGACGATCAAGGCACGTGACCTGTGGGAGAAGATCGCCGACGCCGCATGGGCATGCGCCGATCCGGGCCTCCAGTTCGATACCACCATCAACGAGTGGCACACCTCACCGGCCGGTGGTCGGATCCGTGCCTCGAACCCCTGCTCTGAGTACCTGTTCCTCGACGACACCGCCTGCAACCTGGCGTCGCTAAACCTGGTCCGTTTCTACGACGACGAGAGCGGCACCTTCGACATCGACGGATACCGCCACGCCATCCGCCTGTGGACCGTGGTCCTCGAGATCTCGGTGGCGATGGCCCACTTCCCGTCTCCGGAAATCGCACAGGGCTCCTACGACTACCGGACCCTCGGCCTCGGATACGCCAATCTCGGCTCGCTGCTGATGCGTCAGGGCATCGCCTATGACTCCGACGAGGGTCGGGCGATCGCCGGGGCGCTGACCGCGGTGCTGACCGGAGATGCCTACGCCACCTCTGCGGAGATGGCCGGTGTGGTCGGACCGTTCCCCCGCTTCCAGGAGAACCGGGAATCGATGCTGCGGGTCATCCGCAACCATCGGAGGGCCGCATACAACGAAGCGGCGTACGAGGGGGTCAGCCACAGGGTGGTCGGGATAGACCCCGACCTCTGCCCGTCCGATCTCCTCGAGGCGGCACGCAACGCATGGGATGTCGCCCTCGAACGTGGCGAGGCAAACGGCTACCGCAACGCTCAGGCGACGGTGCTGGCACCGACCGGGACCATCGGTCTGCTCATGGACTGTGACACAACCGGGGTCGAGCCCGACTTCGCCCTGGTCAAGTTCAAGAAGCTGGCAGGTGGCGGGTACTTCAAGATCGCCAACCAGTCGGTGGCTCCTGCCCTGACCCGGCTCGGCTACTCGAAGAAGCAGATCAAGGAGGTCGTCGAGTACATCGTCGGCACCAGCTCGATCGAAGATGCCCCCCACATCAATTGGGAGTCACTGAGTGCGAAGGGCTTCATGGATGTCGACCTGGAGAAGTTGGAGAAGGTTCTCCCGTCGGTGTTCGAACTGAAGCACGCCTTCAACGTGTTCACCTTCGGCGAAGAGGTCCTCCAGCGGATCGGCTTCACCGAGGACCAGTACACGGCGTGGGACTTCAACCTCCTCAAGGAGCTGGGCTTCACCCAGGCACAGATCAACGAGGCCAACGACCACATCTGCGGTCGCCAGACCATCGAGGGTGCACCCCACATCAACAAGGAGCACCTGGCCGTGTTCGACACCGCCAACAAGAACGGAAAGTACGGCGAGCGGTTCATCCACCACAGCGGGCACATCCGGATGATGGCTGCTGCCCAGCCGTTCATCTCGGGTGCGATCTCGAAGACGATCAATATGCCCAACGAGATCACCGTCGAGGAGATCGCCGAGGCGTACATGACCTCGTGGGAACTCGGTCTCAAGGCCATGGCTATCTACCGGGATGGCTCCAAGGCGGCCCAGCCCCTCAACTCGACCTCGGATGAGGGCGAGGACAACGAGGAGGAGGCCGAGGAGATCACCACCGCGGTTGAGACCGAGAAGGCGATCCACTGGGGCAACCTGCCGAAGGGAATCTCCCCGACACAGGCATACGCCCAGGGTCTGCAGCCGCCACGCTTCCTGCTTCCCGCCAAGCGGCGTGGGTTCAACCAGGAGGCCCGTGTCGGTGGACACAAGGTCTACCTGCGGACCGGCGAATACGACGACGGGACCCTCGGTGAGATCTTTATCGACCTGGCCAAGGAGGGTGCGACCCTCAAGGGAATCCTCTCCTGCTTCGCCATCGCCGTCTCGAAGGGTCTCCAGTACGGCGTGCCGTTGGAAGAATTCGTCGACACCTTCACCTTCCAGACCTTCGAACCGAGGGGCATGGTCGAAGGGCACCCGAACATCAAGATGGCCAACTCGATCATCGACTACGTGTTCCGGGCCCTCGGCGTCGAGTACCTGCAGAGGGACGAACTCGCCCAGGTGCCACCGGATCGTGAGCTTCCGGAACCCCCGAAGGGGATCGCCGCTGAGACCGGTGTCCAGGGTGTCCTCGAAGAGGCAGCCGCCGAGATCGACATCGATGTGCTCCAGAAGGCCGCCGATTTCGTGGACTCCGACGAGCCGGCGGTGGTGCCGGTCGGGTCCAACGGCTCACACGCACCGTCAGGGACAACGGTTACCGCAACCGTTGCGACAGCGTCAGTGGCAACGATGACCGTCACCAAGGTCAGCGCCGCCGACCTGGCTCTCAAGGAGAACATGGGAGACGCACCGGCATGCTCCAACTGCGGTCACATGACCGTCAGGAATGGAAGCTGTTACGTCTGCCTCACCTGCGGAGACACAACCGGCTGCAGTTGATACAAGACAGACACCGGCTGAACAGTTGGAGGGGCGGCCTTACGGGTCGCCCCTTCTTGTTTGAGCCGCTGGTTGAATGGGTCGGGTGACCGAAACGACCATTCGGAGGATCAACCCCGACGACGCTCACCTGCTGAAGGAGGTCCGGATCAAGGCGTTGGAGAAGGACCCTGACGCGTTCGGGTCGACCTACGACGAGGCACTACTCAGGTCGGATGAGGACTGGGCCGACCGTGCCCGGCGTGGTTCCAACGGAACTGACGAGTACATCGTCCTCGCCCTGAACGGAGACCGGCCGGTCGGCATGGCCGGCGGATTCACCGACGACGCTCCAGACGACAGGATCCTATGGGGAATGTGGGTCTCACCTGAAGTCAGGTCTCAGGGCATCGGCAGGAGGCTTGTCGAATCGGTGGTCGATTGGGCTACCGACGCTGGCGCGAGCGCCATCCGCCTATGGGTGGTCACCACCAACAGCGCGGCCCGGTCCCTCTACCGCGGCGCCGGCTTTGTCGAAACCGACCTGATCCAACCGCTCCCCTCCAACCCTGCGTTGGATGAAGTGGAGATGGTCCTCGAACTGGTTTAGGACTCGTCCTTCGAGCGGCGCATGTCGCGCTCGTATCCCCGGATGTCCAACCACCGCCCGATCCGGCGGTTGAGGCGGTCCACCCATGGACGGAGGAAGTCACTGATCGTGGCCACCAACACACCGACCAGCACCCCACCCAAGAAGCTGAAGAAGTCCATCCGCCAAGCGTAGAGACGGGTGCCGACATTTCACCGGCGGCTAACCGGCGGACATTTCGGCAGTGTGAGTGGTTTCGGGCCGGGGAGTCCCGGTCAAGCGCAGACCGAGGAGACGATACGACCTGATCGGGTCGGGCAGACCCTTCAATGTCACCGGGTTGAGGGGTAATGCCTCGACTACCTCGCTGATCGCCTCGTAGGTTGCCGGGCCGAGCACCACCGCACCGGGCCAGGCATGGTTCTGGAGGCGGGCAGCCAGATTGACCGCATCTCCGATGACGGTGAACTGGCGGAGCTCGTCGGTCCCCACATTTCCCACCAGCACCCGCCCGGTGTTGACCCCGATCCGGAACTCAGGGGCGTCTTCGAAACCGGGCTGGCGACGGAGCGAGGCAATCGCATCCTGGATCCGCAATGCCGCCTGCGCCGCCCGCAACGGATGTTGATCACAGGGGTTGGGAGCGTTGAACACCGCCACCACCGCATCCCCACCGAAGGACAGGACCGACCCACCCTCGTCGAGGACAGTGGGCACCACCACCCCGAAGTAGCGGTTGAGCACATCTGCCACCTGGTCCGGGGTCATGATGTGCGACATCGGGGTGAACCCCTGGAGGTCGGCGAACAACACAGTCACCTCCTCCACACTCCCCCCGAGTTGGGTCTCGGCCGGATCAGAAAGAACCGCTTCGGCCACATCGGGCGACAGGTACTTCCGGAACAATCCCTCGACCTGGTCGCGTAGGGCGGCGATCTCAATCTGGTGGACGAAACGGTCCCGCGAGGCCTGCTCCAGATTCCTGACCCCGAGCGCAGCCGGAATCAACGCCGCCGCCACCAGGAAGTTCTGGACAATCGTCACCGGAGCGGGGTTCCCGATGGTGATGCTGAACGCGGCGAGCAGGATCAACGCAAAGATGACCGACACCATGGTGAGGATGAACCGCAGCTGGAGCACCACCGACGAGAAGACGGCGATGAGCATCAACGCCAGCGCCCCGTACTCGATGAACCGGTCCGAGACCGAGGCCAAGGCCAAAGCCCCCACCATCGCGAAGCTGGTGAACCAGAGCACCGAGAGCTGGAGATGGCGATACTCGTGGAATCGCCGCATCAGGATCAGAGCTAAGGCGATCGCCACCACCATCGTGCTGACGATCGCCAGGATGGTGCTCACTCGAGCATCGCTGAACCGGTTGTACAGGTACCCGCCCAAAACCCACAGGACTGCTGACTGGTAGGAGCCGACGCGGATCTGCTTGTAGATCCCGGGTGCCAGTTCCGAGGTGTATCTCTCTTCGAGATCAGGGTCGAGGAATGAGAGGGTCACCCTGTGGCGGTCGGTGCGTGACGGTGTGGGTGACATCTCGGTGAGTCAAGTTTATGACGACTCCTTCGAGGCCGCCGCGGCGATACGGCTTTCAATATGCCGCCGCTCCACGTTGTTGCCGACCAGTTCGAGCGACCGTTCGAAGCCTGCCCTGGCATCTGCCAACCGACCGGCCCTGAAGAGGAGTTCGGAGCGGGCCACATGGAAGCTCGGGTATCCGTCGAGGCTGTCACCTAGCTGTTCGATAAGGGCCAGGCCAGTCTCGGGACCGTCACGCATGGCGACCGCTGCAGCCATGTTGAGGAACACGACCGGCGACGGCTTGATAGCGAGGAGGCGCCGGTAAGCATCGATGATCCGGTCCCAGTCGGTGGCCGCCCATGACGCCGCGGTGGAATGAGCTGCGGCGATCTCGGCCTGGATCAGATACTGGCCCCCGCCCCCCGATCCCTGACCTCGCCGAAGACGGTCGACGCCTCGAGCGATGGCCACCCTATCCCAGCGCGATCGGTCCTGATCCTCGAGCAGGACGAGTGCGCCATCGCTGTCAATCCGGGCGTCCTTGCGGGCCATGATCAACCAGCAGAGAGCCGCCAGCCCCCAGACTTCGGGCTGATCGGGCATCAGGTCGGTGAGCATCTCGGCGAGCCGGATCGCCTCATGGCACAGATCGACCCGGACCAGCTGATCTCCCGAGCCGGCGGTGTGGCCCTCGTTGAAGATCAGGTAGATCACCGCGAGCACCGCATCCAACCTCTCGGGCAGCTCTTCGACGGAAGGGACTTCGATGGGGATGCCGGCGAGCCTGATCTTGCGTTTAGCCCGTGTGATCCGCTGGAACATGGTGGGCTCGGTGGTGAGGAACGCCCGGGCGATCTCCGCCGTGGTCAGGCCCCCGAGCGACTTTAGGGTGAGTGCCACTCTGGCCTCGGGGCTGAGGGCGGGATGGCAACATCCGAAGATGAGACGGAGACGCTCATCGGGGACACCACCGTCGTCGTCAAGTTCAGAGTCGTCGGGCAATTGGGCCAGCTCGTCGAGGGTGGAGGCGAGGGCCCGGTTGCGCCGTAGGCGGTCGACGGCCTTCCTCCTGGCGACGGTGGTCAGCCAGGCTGCCGGGTTGGTCGGGACACCCGATCTCGGCCAGGTCTCGAGGGCGACTGTGGTGGCGTCGGCGAGCGCATCCTCTGCCAGGTCGAAATCCCGGAAGGCCTTGACCAGGGAGGCGAGAACGACCCCGTGCTCCCTGCGAAACACCTCCTCGAGACTCGACCGGGCGTCGCTCACTAGTTGTAGATCATGATCGGCCGCACCTCGACGATCTCCCCGTCGCGGTCGGAGATGGCCGATGCGTCTTCGATGGCCTGGTCGAGATCCCGGGCCTCGATGACGTAGAAGCCTCCGAGCTGTTCCTTGGTCTCGGCGAAGGGCCCGTCGGTCAGGACCAGCTTGCCGTCCACCTTGCGCACCGTCGTTGCGGTCGAGGTCGGCTGCAATCCGTCGCCATACAGGAACCTCCCCTCGTCGCGGAGTCTCCTGGCGAAGGCGATGTGACGCCCGACCGAGGCTGACCGTTCGGCATCCGACAACGCCTCCCAATCACCCTCGTTCTCGTAGATGAGGAGCATGTACTGCACCCGTGTCCTCCTTGGTTGGGATACCTTACGACGGGCCGACGCGGCGATATTCGACAGGAAGAATGTCGAATTTGGACAGTTCTCATCGTCGGTGTGGCGATGAAAGGAGCCTTATGGATTTCGTAATGCTGACCTGGGCGAGCGAGAGGGGCGCCGAGGAGTACTACAAGCTCACCCAGGAGGAGGTGGAGGCCAACATCGAGCTGCACAACCAGTGGTTCGCCAGACACCGGGATTCGATCACCGGTGGGCATCATCTCGCCTGGCCCCGACGTTGGGGGCGGATCTCAGATCACCACCAACTGGTGATCCACGACGGACCCTTCGGAGAGAGCAAGGAGGCCCTTGGCGGAATCATCCTGCTGACTGCCGACAGCCTCGAAGACGCCCTCGCTATCGCCAACACCTGGCCGTCGCTCGACTCGAACTTCGGCGCCACCGTCGAGGTCATCCCGCTGGGAGGGTTCCAATGAGCGACCCGATCGCTTCGATGGTCGCCGGGCTGGAGAAGAAGACCGGTAAGACATTGGACTGGTGGGTGGGGCAGGCCGAAGGAGCCGGGTCCGACAAGCACAGCGAGATGGTCAACTACCTGAAGACCGAACACGGACTCGGACACGGTCATGCCAATTTCGTCGTGTTGACCCTCCGTGAACGGATGGCCGGCGGACCCCCTTCGGAGGAAGACCTGATCGAAGCCCAATACAAGGGGAAGGAAGCGCTGATACCCACCTACGAGCGACTGCTCGCCGCGGCCAAGGCTCTCGGGTCGGATGTCGAAGTGGCACCCAAGAAGACCTCGGTGTCCCTGCGCCGTTCCAAGCAGTTCGCCCTGATCGAACCGGCCTCGAAGACCCGGATCGACCTGGGGTTGAACCTGAAGGGGTTACCCGGGGACGACCGCCTCAAGGCAGTGGGTGGGATGTGCACCCACAAGGTCGGGATCACCGGTCTGGAAGATGTAGACGACGACGTCCTCTCCTGGCTCGGTCAGGCCTACGAAATGGCTTGACCGTCTGAACCTACGGTCCGCGTCAGAGGGTCAGGGCGATGCCAGCCAACCCGATTCCGATCCATCCTGGTACCGCCATACGGATGGCCCGGCGGTCACATGGCGACCGCTTGATCCTTACGCCACGGAAGGATCGAAGATGACACCTGGCTGACAAGCCTTACCCCGAAATACGCGGCGACGACCAGCGCGACGACTGCAACCGTCTCAACGAGCAAAGGCACCGACACACCCGAACCCTGAACCTGCACCTGGAGACTGAGGAAGTAGAGGAGCCATCCGCCTATCAGGCATCCCCACCAGAAGGGAGCCGGATCACGGTCCTCCCACCAGTAGTCGTCGACCTTGCGTGCCCCCTCCACCACATCCTTAACCACCTGAAACGGAACGAAGAAGTTGGCGAACGGGACGAACCACCAGTACACCGTCGCCGCCTTGCTGAACTCGGGCCGGTAGGCCATCTCCCTCAAGTTCGTGTTGGCGCCGTAGAGCCAGTAGATGAAGAACCCCAACGTCGCAGCCGCGACCACGTAGAACCAGATGGTGATCACTCCGTACACCCTGACCAGAGTGTCGTTCGTCTCCCACTGGTATGCCAGCATGAAGGTGCTCACCGCCTTGGCCGCGGCCAGGACCGCGGCGAGCACAAGGATCACCATCGTCCATCTCGAGCGGGGCTCGAGGTTGATGGGGAGACGTTCGGGGTAGCGGTTTCGGACCGCAGGTCTGTCAGTCACCTTGACACCACCCGTAAGCCTACGTGAACCCGCCCCATCCGGTGGCCCGGCGGCTACTTGGTAGCGGCCTTCTTATACAGACTCACAGACAGCGGCACGAAGATGACCAGGATCAGGACCACCCAGATCAAG
>CAYNSP010000003.1:0-44202 GCA_964400035.1 uncultured Acidimicrobiaceae bacterium
GCGCCGGGCCAGACGGCTGGCGTGGAGTCCACCGGCCCCACCGAACGCCACCAGGACCGATTCACGAGGATCGGCGCCCTCCTCCACCGAGACCGCCCTCAGCGCGTGTTCCATGTGACTGTCTACGACCTCGAGCATCCCCCGCGCTGTTGCCTCGGGGCTGAGACCGACCTGTCCGGCCAGTCGTTCGATTGCAGCCGTCGCCATGCCCGTACTCAGGGGGAGGCTCCCGGCAAGGGCCAGGCCCGGCGGGATGTGTCCCAGAATCAGGTTGGCGTCGGTGACGGTGGGCTCCAGGCCACCCTGGCCGTATGCGGCCGGACCGGGAGCCGATCCGGCTGACCGGGGGCCGACTCGTAGAGCCCCCCCGGGGTCAACCCAACCGATGCTGCCGCCACCCGCCCCGATGGTGCGGACAGGGAGTGATGGGACCCGGTTGATCCGCCCGGCCACCCGGTGACCCGCATCGATAGGGGGCGCACCACCGGAGATCCTGCAAACGTCAGTCGAGGTTCCCCCCATGTCGAACGAGATCACACTCGAGTAACCGTGGTGGCGGGCGAGTGCGGCCGCGGCTACGACACCACCTGCCGGACCCGACAGCACCAGTCGGGCGGCTGCGTCGGCACCCTGTTCGAACGGGATCAGCCCGCCGGCCGATGTCATCACCAGACCCCTACCGACCGGGATGCGATGGTCCAGATTGGCCAGGTAATCGGCTACTGAAGGTGTCAGATACGCCGAAAGCGCCGCCGTGGCCACCCTCTCATACTCCCTGAACTCCGGGGAGATCGACGTGGCCGACATCACCGGAATGTCAACACCTCTCCGGATCGCATCAGTCAGCTGCTCCTCGTCCTCCGGGTCGAGATACCCGTCGAGGACCCCCACCACAACGATCTCCGGTTGCGCCTCCCTCAGCCCGGCGATAGTCGCCGCCACGTCGGAATTACCGAAACGGAGTCCGCGGTCGACGAGCGGAGTCGGACGGTCCACACCCGAGTCGTAGAGGGAAGGGCGGTCCTGGCGGGCGATCTCGACGAGATCCTCGAAACCGGCGTTGGTCACCAGCGCCACCCTGGCTCCTCTCTCTTCGAGCAGGGCGTTGGTGGCGGCGGTGGTTCCATGGAGAAGGACATCGTCGCCGGTCCAGTCGAGGGCGGATACGACTCCGTCTGCCTGGTGGGCCGTGGTGGAGACCTTGAATCCGCGCAGTGACCCGTCCTCATAGACCGCCACGTCGGTGAAGGTGCCACCGACATCAACCCCCACGATCCGTGCCACTAGTGTCGCCTCATGGCCGTCACGGTATCGCCCACTCCCAACCCGAATGCGATGAAGTTCATGGTCGGGCAACCGATAGGTGGACCGGGCACCGTCAGGTCGGGAAGCGATGCTTCAGAGGAGTATCTGACCGAGCTGATCGCCATAGACGGCGTGGCCAGCATCTTCTTCACCGCAGATTTCTTGACGATCACCCGGTCACCGACTGTCGAATGGGACGACATCCTTGCAGAGGCAGTCCCCATTCTGGAACGTCGGTTCGGTGGCTAAGGCACCACCACCGTTCGGGGACGGGAAACCCCGTCGGGATCGGTGACCATCACCACCACCCGCCATCGACCATCCGTGAGCTGCTCCCCGCCGACGACTTCCCCGTAGATCGCCTGGACTTCATCGCGCAACGAATCGGGGAGCGGGGTCAGACCGAGCATTGCCGGCGTGGCGTCGACCGGGTCGACGAATCGGGGAGGCCTGAGCACGCGGGGCAGGCCGTCGGGTCCGACCAGCACGTCGACCACCACTTTCACCGGCGCCTGGCGGGTGAATCCTTCACCCGGTGTCGCCGCCATCGACCGGGCCAGGACCTCCACCTCGTAGACCAGGCCACCGATGTCCGAAACCGAAACGGCGGAGACCCAGTCGACATAGACCCTGGTCCCTTCGGGTGCCCTTGGAGCAGGGACTCCGACCGGAAGGAGACGCTCGAGGGTGGCGGCGTCGTCGAACGACAGATACTCGACGACGAACCACTCCGCATGTGACGCGGCATGACGGGCTATCTGGTCGGGATCTACCGCGTATAGATCGGCCTCACTTCGGAGCACCGGAGGCTGCACGGTGGCCGGCGAGGACTGCGACGGAATCGTGGTGGGTGGGGCGACGACCGGCTGGCTGACCGGCTGGTTTCTTACGAAGGAGAAGCCGAGGGCCCCGAGAACCAGCGCCCCGGCGACCGCTATCAACATCCGGTTGTTGTCCCGAGCAGGCCGTTCCAGGGTCTCCCACGGGATTCGTTCGAAGACCTCCTCGCGCTGCGTGTGTGTGCCGCGACCGGGGTCGCGGTCCCTCTCCCTGTCCATGACCCGAACGTATGAGGTGACAGGACGTTGTTCAAGGGGTCTGTGGTTCAACCCAGGAACTTATCGACCACCCGCTAACGTCACATGGGATATGTCAATGAATGCCGACCCGAAGCCGGGCCGCTGGATCCTCCCGCTGGTGATCATCGGGATGATTGCGTTCACCTACTACTTCGTCCGTGAGCTTCCGGCCGCGGTCCCCGACACCACCATCGCCGCTGGTAACGGAACCACATCCACGACAGCCCCCGATAACGAGACCACGACCACTGGATCAACACCGTTGGATCCGGCCGTCCAGGAGTACCTCGATGCGGTCGACGACATCAACGCCGATCTTCAGCTCGCCCGGATCGAGCTTGTCGCCGCCAACTCGGGTTTCGATGCCAACCCCCGGGAAGTGCAATTCCCCGATGCAGTCACCCGGTTCCAGGGGGTGATCAACGACACCACCGCCCTGGTTACCAGGTTCACCGCCCTGACCGCCCCCGAAGGCCTCGAAGCGAACCACACTCTCCTGGGTGGTCATCTCGACACCGCTTTGAAGGCGGCACAGGATGCACTGGGTGGTCTTCAGTCCTCAGATCCCGGCGACATCCGTCGCTCGAATGTCACCGCCTATGTCAACGCCGCAACCAGCTTCGAGACCGAGACCACCAACCTGCACACTGCAGCCGCAGGCTAGGACCCCCACCACCCGTAACCCACCGGGCAGTTGCCTCTGCGGGGAGAATCATTTGGAATAGGTGTCGTATTCAAAGTCTCGTGTTCGTAGATGTTGCAAAGACGACCGACTGAGCTTGGGCCATCCCCCCTCGACACAATCGATCGCGGGGAGGCATGCGCGAGGTACAAGCCGCGCGAGGCGGCTGAGCAGGAAGTTACTGTCCCCGACATCATTGAGTCATGCGATTCCGAATGTAGAGTGCACGGCATGAAAGACAGGCCAACTCCCGAGACTGGTCGAGCAGGGAGGGCAGAACGGCTCCTCGGAAGCGCAAGGGACTCAAGTGTTACAGCAGTGCTGCTGGCGGCGAGTATGGCCTTCGGTGTCATGTTGTCAGCTCCCACAGCCGTTCGTGGTGACACAACATACTCCGGACACTCATCCGACACTGACTCACTTTCCGCCAACGACCTACTCCAATCGAGCGAGTTCTCGGCCGTGCGCGCCCTGTGGGCTGATGACTCTGCTCTGGCCGACCAGATCGACTATCAGCTCACCTATCGAGCGCAAGCCGACTTCCTGGCCGTCAGTCGTCAGGACCTGGCTGATCTACTCACGGCCCGCCCGCATAACGGAGCACATGAGAACATGGGGCTCTACATGTGGGAACACGAGTACGAAGAGCTGCAGCGTCGGATGGAGCTTGGCGACCGTATGGAGGATGTTGTCCATTCCATTACAGGAGTACTTCCGCCATCCGAAGAGGGCGCGGAAGAAGGTTCATACGGTCCTCTATTCGCCGGGATTTGGCAGGACCAGATGGATGGCGGACGTATCGTTGTTGCGGTGACCGATGTTGAGGCATTGGACACTCGAGTGATCGCTCGGGTCCTCGGGTCCGAGGCTGACTTCAAAGTGATCGAACAAAGGTACTCGTATGATCAAACCAACGACCTGCGCGATCAACTGGTGTCGGCGATTCGCAGGGAAGGAATAGATGCCTCTGTTCTCATCACGTCCACGTCCGCAGGCCGTCAGATCGAAGTTCAAACTTCCCAACCATCAGGGGTCGTCGCCGCCCTGGGCGACATTGTGCCGTTGGATGCCTACATCGTCACCGAGGGACCGACGTTCGGCGAACTCGGAAACCCTCAGGATCTGCACACGTGGAGTGCGCTTCAGCCGGGTGAGGCAGTCGCAGTGGGCACGGGTTCGGGGAGCAACGGGAAGAAGTGTACGTGGGGTTTTAACGGGCACACGGCGACATACAACTATGTCGTACTGGCCGCCCATTGTGCGCCATCGGCCTACTACAACTACTCCAATTGGGTCGTCGGGGACGGGAAGTTCGAGATCGGGCAGTCGTATAGCACCAGGGTCCCTTGGCCACGGATAATCACGACCGGAGACACATTCGTCGTTTCCGTGCACAACAACACATACGATGTTTTGCGTGCTGAGACGCCATACGCCGATGACAACTGCTACCACGGCTCGGGATCCGGCAGCGGTACCCACTGCCAATGGCCCATGGCAAGCCGGGCGTCCCACAATTCTTGGGAGATCAATAGTGACCAAACTTGCGCATCGTTGGGAAGCTCGAACACGTACCGGTGCGGCTTCATCCTTGAGGAGAACTTCGAGGGTGGTCGGATGGTTCGAGCGGCGATCCAGAATATCCCAGGTGACTCAGGATCGGGCGCTAAGTGGGAGTACACCATCGATGGTGTGATCGTGCAAGGCAGCGGCTCGCAGGTGCTCTTCAACACTGCATTCGATGTTAAGACGCAGCTGAGTTTCGACTTTAACTGCGCTGCGCCTGGCCCACACTACCTGTCAGCCGGGAGTTGGGGCAGTTGCCCGGTAGTCGACCGCTAGGTAATGCCCCTCGGACCAGGGCAGCATCGCTTCTTGTTAGCGGGACTGTCATGACGTTGCTCCTCGCCGGTTGTGGAGGGATCGAGGTTGAATTGCGCATTGCAGAATGCAGTAACCCGGATCTCCTGATCGAAGAGCAGCTCTGGCAAACGGAGGAGACCATTCCTGTCTCATGGAGGGGCCGCCAGTCCGTCTCGGGCACTTTCAAAATAGCCGCTGATGGTCAAACGGGCATCTTCGTTGGACCTGACGGGGTATCCATGACCTACCGGATCGTCACCGAGACCTTTAGGGCGCACCCGTGCTTCTTGGAGAGTCCTGCCAGGCTCGCCCTTCGTAGGGTCTGAGCGGCGCCATGTAGGCGTCCACTGGACATCGATCGAAGTCGACCCGGAGACTTGGTCACAACAGTGTTGCCGCCGACGGTCACGCGATCGCGGATCGCTGCGACGCCTTGGGGGTTTCCGACTGCCCCGAGTCCAGGCGTTGTTCCAGCAGCGGAACCATGCGGGAGAGCCTCGACTTCCCGACACTGCGACAGACTGCGGATTCAGGCCTGGTTGGACGAGGAGACCTCAAAGCTCGTCACCGGCCAGTGGATCGACCCGGCCGCGCGGAGAGTTACGGTCGATCAGTGGTGTGAACAGTGGATGGGCGGCTACTCGGGAAGTGCATCCACAGTCAGACAAGCACGCACTCATATGAGCAAGATCCGCGCTGAGTTTGGTCCGATGCTGCTCAGCTCGGTGCGGCCGTCACAGATCCGCTCATGGATCGCTCGACTGACGGATGACGGTCATGCAACGTCCTATATCAACGCGTTGCATTCTCGCCTTGCACAGATCATGGGGGACGCGGTGCGGGATGGGCTGCTTGCCCGGTCCCCGTGCTCCCGGCACACCTCACCGCCGATGGGCGAACAGCGACCTAACCTGGCGACCACGGAGCAGGTCTGGGAACTCTATGCGACGTTTCCCGAGCGACGTCAGCTGGCGGTCCTGTTGGGGGCGTTTGCCGGCGTCACCACCGCTGAGGCTTGCCGTCTGCGCTCCAAGGACGTCGCGTTCCTGGGGAGGGAGATCCGGCCCACTGTCCAATGGCCATCTGAGCCGCTGAAGCGCCCGATGCGTCGGGCGCCCATCCCTGTGGCTGACGATCTCCTTGAGGCAATCTCCGTTCAGGTTGCGCGCTGGCCGGGAGAGTGGGTACTCACTCACGACCACGGCCATCAGGTGGGGCCTTGGCTCATCCAACGCGACATGGCACGCGCCCGCAAGCGACTCGCCAACCTTCCGGAGGGGTTTCGGTTCCACGACCTCCGCCACTACTACGCCCCACTGCTCACCTTCTCTGGATCCGATGTGAAGGTCGTCCAACACCGGGTTCGTCACGATTCGGCCAAAACGATGCTCGACACCTACGGACACCTCTGGCCAGGCTCTGATGAGGCCAGCCCACGGCCGTGGAGCATGTCCTGTCCGCGCTCCTTGCGGACTATCCGCGGACTAAGGAGCAGGCTCGATAAGCGTTTGCCCAGGTCACAGGCCAGTCTGCGCTCAGATGTCGTAGTAGAGGTGGAACTCGTACGGGTGCGGACGGAGGCGAACCGGATCGACCTCATGCACCCTCTTGTAGCTGATCCAATCCTCGATCAGACCCTTGGTGAACACACCGCCGGCGAGGAGGAACTCGTGGTCGGCTTCCAGTGCGTCAAGAGCCTCGCTGAGACTGCCCGGAACGGAGGGAAGATTCGCCAGCTCGGAGGGCGGCAGGTCGTAGATGTCCTTGTCGACCGGCTCGTGTGGCTCGATCCGACGCTGAACCCCGTCCAGACCGGCCATGAGCATCGCCGCAAACGACAGGTACGGGTTGCATGATGGGTCGG
Source organism: uncultured Acidimicrobiaceae bacterium (assembly GCA_964400035.1). Lineage (GTDB taxonomy): Bacteria > Actinomycetota > Acidimicrobiia > Spongiisociales > ZC4RG35 > ZC4RG35. Next base: position 6,794 of record CAYNSP010000003.1, read on the forward strand.
GGCACCGGAATTCGAGACGCTTGGCCGCCGGAGCCTGTGAGTACTGGGGGATCCGGATCGCAGCCGACCGATTCCGGCTCGAGTAGACCAGGTTGACCGGAGCCTCATACCCGGGAACCAACCGGTGGTACGAGTTCGTGGTCGGAGCGGCGAAGGCCAGGATGGCGGCAGCGTGTTCGAGGAGGCCACCGATGTACCAACGGGCCATGTCAGAGAGGCCGGCATAGCCACTCTCGTCGAAGAACATGGGCACGCCGTCTTTCCATAGTGACTGGTGGGTATGCATCCCCGAGCCGTTGTCCTCGAAGATCGGCTTGGGCATGAACGTCACCGAGCGACCGTCTGCCAGCGCCGTGTTCTTCACGATGTACTTGTAGAGGGTGACGTTGTCGGCAGTCCTCAGCAGGGTGTCGTACCGCATGTCGATCTCCGCCTGACCGGCGGTGCCTACCTCGTGGTGCTGAACCTCGATCCGGATTCCCGCCTTCTCGAGGTTGGCGGTCATTTCCGACCGGAGGTCTTGGAAATGGTCGGTCGGGGGTACCGGGAAGTACCCCTCCTTATATCGTGGCTTGTACCCGAGGTTCCCCCCCTCCTCATTGGTGCCCGAGTTCCAGGCGCCTTCCACCGAGTCGAGGTAATAGAAGCCTGAGTACTGGTTCTGGCCGTAACGGACATCATCGAAGATGTAGAACTCGGCCTCGGGACCCCAGAAGGAGGTGTCGGCGATACCGGTGCTCAGGAGGTAGTCCTCGGCCTTCTTGGCGATGTAACGGGGGTCCTTCTCATAGGGCGCCCCGGTCAGCGGCTCATGGACGAAGCAGTAGAGGATGAGCGTCTTGCGCTTCCGGAAGATGTCCTCGGTGGCAGTCGACGGATCCGGTTTGAGGATCGTGTCGGTCTCCTGGATCGCCTGGAATCCCCGGAGCGAGGAGCCGTCGAATCCGAAGCCGTCGTCGAAGCGCTCCTCGGTCAGTGCCCGTGCGGGAACGGTGAAGTGCTGCACCTGACCGGGCAGGTCGCAAAATCGTAGGTCGATGAACTCGTATCCCTCTTCGGCGACGAGCTTCACCACGTCGGCTGCGGTTCTTGTCATGGTCCCTCCTGAACGCTTGCGACCAGGGTTGTACGGGCACGTGGTTGCCGGTCGGTTGCGGAATTGTTAATGGTCTGTTTCGTAGCCGCCTGGCCCCCATGACCGGGCGAGGCACGGGCAATTGCGCCGTAGGCTCCCCCTAAACCGAGAGGAGATGGTTCATGTCCGAGCACACCCGAAGATTTCACGTTGCCGTACCTCATCGCCCGTTCGGTGGGGACAGATTCGGACGTGGTGCGGAAAGGTTCGCGCGGATGTTCGGCACACCCGGATTCCTCATTGCCCAGACCGTCATAGTGGTGGTCTGGATCACTATCAATGTGGCAGCTGCAACGCGACGGTGGGACCCGTACCCGTTCATCCTCTTGAACCTGGCGTTTTCCCTGCAGTCCGCATATGCCGCACCCCTGATTCTGCTTGCCCAGACCCGCCAGGCTGATCGGGACAAGGCACTCAGTGCCGCAGATATCGAGCATCGTGAGGCGTTGGCCGAGGCATCGCTTGAACGTCAGGAGATAGCGATCGAACTGTCGCGAGACCTCCACCGCCTCCTGGAGGAGAACACCAGACTGACCTCACAGGTTCATGAGCTCACCAGCGAGGTGCGCTCGATGCTGGCGACACGCTGAGTGGCGACTACCGTCGCATAACGTCATGCCAGCCAATGTCGTCCTCGGTGCCCAATGGGGCGACGAAGGTAAGGGTCGGGTCGTCGACTACTTCGCGGCGAATGCTGACTATGCGGTCCGATACCAGGGTGGGAATAACGCCGGCCACACCATCATCGTCGGTGAGCAGAAACTGGCCCTCTCCCTGATCCCGTCGGGGATCCACTACCCCGGGTGCGTACCGGTCATCGCGTCGGGGACAGTTATCGACCCCCGGGTCCTCTTCTCAGAGATGGAGATGCTCGCCGGGAAGGGATTCGACCCGTCCCGGGTCAGGGTTTCATCTAACGCCCATCTGATAATGCCGTATCACCTCAAGTTCGATGCGGTCATCGAGAGGTACCTCGGCGAGAACCAGATCGGCACCACGAAACGTGGGATCGGACCGGCGTACACCGACAAGTACGCACGGGTCGGGATCCGGGTGCAGGACCTGTTCGACCCGAAGATCTTCAGGGAGAAGGTCGAGGCAGCCCTACTGTACAAGAACAAGATCCTCCCCCGGGTCTACAACACCCTCCCGATGGATGCGGATGAGATCGTCACCGAGTACCTGGGTTACGCAGACCGTCTCGCCCCCCATGTGGTTGATACCTCCGTCCTTCTCTGGGATGCCTTGAAGGAGGGCAAGCACGTCCTCTTCGAAGGGGGCCAGGGAACCCTCCTGGATGTGGACCACGGGACATATCCCTTTGTCACTTCGTCAAACCCAACAGCCGGTGGCGCCGCGGTCGGTTCGGGGATCGGCCCGAAGCTGATCGACGAGATCGTCGGGGTCGCCAAGGCCTACATCTCCCGGGTGGGTACCGGACCCTTCCCGACTGAGCTGCACGACGCAGTCGGAGATCGAATGATCGAGCTCGGCGGCGAATATGGAACCGTCACCGGGCGGCGCCGTCGATGCGGTTGGCTCGATCTGGTTGCACTTGAGTACGCCGTTCGGGTCAACACCTTCACCCGCCTGTTCATCACCAAGCTGGACATCCTGTCGGCGTTCGACACCATCAGGGTGGCCCGGGCCTATCAGAGCGGTGGAGAGCGATACGACCGCTTCCCCGCCTCTCAGAGTGTCCTCTACCACTGCGAACCGGTGTATGACGATCTGCCCGGATGGGGTGTGGACATCAGCGGAGTCCGCACCTATCAGGAACTCCCCGCGGAGGCGAGGGCCTACATCGAGTACATCCAGGAGGCTGTGGGCGTCAAGGTTGGGTGGGTCTCCGTCGGTCCGGAACGCAGCCAGCTCATCGAAGTCCCATGAGGGTTCTGCTGATCGGCACGGGGGGTCGGGAACACGCCATCGGGTGGAAGCTGGCCTCCTCCCCGAAGGTCTCAGAGGTGATCTCCCTCCCCGGTAACCCGGGTCTGGCCAGCGTCGGACCCACCGTCGAAGGCATTGCTCCAACCGATGTGGGTGCGGTGGCGGCGATGGCGAGGCTCCAGAAGGTGGATCTGGTAGTTGTCGGTCCCGAAGCTCCCCTTGCCGCCGGTTTGGTCGATGCTGTTGCCAGGCTCGGGATTCCCACCTTCGGACCGACCCGGGCGGCCGCAAGGCTCGAAGCCTCGAAGGCCTTCGCCAAGGAGGTGATGTTCGGCGCCGGGGTCCCCACTGCGGCCTCCACCCGGTTCGATGAGCCGGCAGGGGCTCTCAACCATCTCGACTCGAGCGAGGGTCCTTACGTGGTCAAGGCTGACGGTCTGGCCGCAGGGAAGGGTGTGCTCGTAACCGACTCCCGGGAAGAGGCCAGGGCCTGGGTAGATCAATGGATCTACAGGGGGCCTGTGGTAATCGAAGAATTCCTGGATGGGCCCGAGTTGAGTGTGTTCGCCGTATGCACTGATCGTGGGGCGGTCCCCCTTGAGCCAGCCCGGGACTACAAACGTCTGCTCGAAGGTGACCTCGGTCCCAACACCGGTGGAATGGGGTCGTACTCGCCGGTCGACCTACCCGATGGTCTGGTGGGAACAGTGATGGATCAGGTGGTGAAACCGACCCTCAACGAGATGGAGTCAAGGGGCACCCCCTTCACCGGGTTCCTCTACTGCGGTTTGGCACTGACCGAAGACGGTCCCAAGGTGATCGAGTTCAATGTCCGTCTCGGCGACCCCGAAGCTCAGGTTCTGCTCCCCCGGATGACCACGGACCTGGTCGAGGTGATGGAAGGGACGACACCGGAGTGGTCTGAGCAAGCAGCGGTCAATGTGACCCTGGCCGCCCCGGGCTATCCGGAAGCACCCGAGAAGGGCGGTCTGATCTCCGGTTTGAAGGACGTTCCCGATGACGTCCTGGTGTTCCATGCAGGCACCGCCCGGGATGAGAGGGGCCGACTGGTCGTCGACGGAGGGAGAGTCCTCAATCTGGTCGGCACCGGTGCCACCCTCCAGGAAGCACGCGACCGTGCCTACTCCGCGGCGCGTTCAGTCACCTGGCCCGGCGTCCAGTACCGCACCGACATCGCTGGAGGTGTGGAATGAGCATGAAAGGAACGGTTCGGCAGGGACGGGGTGTGGGTGCGTGGTCCTGAGGCGACCCAGGAATTCGCCGCTGGGGTCGAGGGGACCGGCTATCCGGTGCTCTGGGTCGGTGGCTCACCACCTGACGGCGGCTGCATCCCGGTCCATCCCTTAACCGACCCCCAACGCCTCGGCACCGTTCGCACCCTCGCCACCCACCTCACTCTTCGCTGATCCCAACTAGGTTCAGCGGATGGACGTCATCTCCTACTCCGATCCCGCCTTGTTTGTGGAGGAGGTGTGGCCGTGGTTGACGGAAAAGGAAGCGGAAAACTGTTTGATCATCGGGGTCTCGGGTGCCATCTCGAGAGCACCCGAAAGGTTTGAGGGATACAAGCAGTGGACGGTGGTCGACGAGTCCGGCATCGTGGCGGCAGCCCTGATAGCTCCCCATGCCAACGTCATGTTGGCCGACACCGGAATCCGGGCGGCGGTCGAAGCCCTCGCTTCGGCTCTGCACGACGAGGCAATCGAGATCCCGGGTGTCATCGCCACCATCCCCACTGCCGACTGGTTCACCGATGCCTGGAAACGGTCCACCGGCGTCGATGCGGAGGTGACCATGGCGCAGGGCTTGTTCCGGCTTGATCGAGTGGAGATAGTCCCGGCGCCCAAGGGCCACGCAAGAGAAGCAACCGAGAGCGACATTGATGTTCTCGCTCTCTGGTTGGTCGCCTTTCGTGACGAAGCAGTGCCCCACAATGAACCCCTCACCGTCGATTCGGCAAAGACCCTGATCGAACGGCGTTTGGACAACCCGGACACAGGGATGTGGGTCTGGGACCACGAGGGCCAGGTGGTCTCCATGAGTGGACATGGCGGGCCTACACCAAATGGAATCCGGATCGCCCCCGTGTATACGCCACCCGACCTGCGGGGCAACGGCTACGCCACCGCTCTGGTCGCACATCAGAGCCAGGACCTCCTCGACTCCGGGAGAAGGTTCTGTTTCCTCTACACCGACCTCTCCAACCCGACCTCCAACGCCATCTACGAGAGGATCGGGTACAAGAGAATCGCCGACTCCGCCGAGATCAGGTTCACGGCTGGCGAGTAGGCAAAGGGTCTCCCGCGGATATCCCCGGGACCCCTTGGCCTCAGTGGGTTATTCGACGTCGAGGTCGGCAAACATCCCGTGGACGAAGTGAGGGGGTCCGGCACCTTCGATCTGGGGTGGTCCCCCTTCAGACTGTGCTGCAGCCGCGAGGTACTCCTGGGGGTCGACCCCCGTCGGGATGAAGCAGAAGAGCACATGTCTTCCCGGTTCGGTGAGCGTTCCGTCGCCGACAGCCGCTATCTGCTCACCACCGGGCGCTGCCAGGAGCACGGCAACAGGGGGACCGAGGACCGACTCCAACTCGTGGGGCGGCAAGGTCACCAATTCTGATGCCTGTCGCTCCTCGCCGACGGCAAGTCTGAACACCACCACCTCGTGAAGCTCGGCCTCGGCGTGGTTGGACACCGTGAGCCTGGTGCCCGCCGGCACGGACGAAGGCAGACCGACGAACGAAAAATCGTGCAATGCGACCTCGACGACGTTGACTGCCTGAGTCGTGCTCGTGGTGGGAGCACTTGTGGTTGCCGTGGACCCACTATCGCCACAGGCGGCCAGGACCAGACCCAGCACGAAGGTGGAAGCTAGAGCACGAAGGCTCCGGGTTGACTGATAGTTCATTTCATTGGTCCCTTCGTCTTCTCAGGAGAGTGGGGGTGGGGGCGGACCGAGAATGTCGATGCCGTGGGCGGCGCAAACCTCGGCAACATGGCCAGGGTCGATCGGGCCTGGGGAGGGCATGGCGGGTACTTCGGTAGGTGTGCCCAGAGCGGCGACCATCTCATCGAATCGCGGTGGCCCCGAGCTTGACCCGGTCACGTTGAGGATGCGGGCCTGCTCGGAGAGAACCTGGAATCCGTGAGGGACAGCACGGGGTAGCAGTGCGATCCCGCCAGCCCCGCAGCTGCGCTCGACGCCTCCGGTACGGAGGACGATCTCGCCCTCCAGCACAACGAACAGCTCGTCCTCATCGTTGTGACGATGAACCGGCGGCCCGAACCCTCTGGGGGCGAGAAACTCGACCACACTCATCTGGCCGTCAGGACCAGCCGAGACTTTCACGGTGGCCAGGTGGTTCAGGAAGTGATAATGCTCCCCTCCACCCGGTTCGAGGATCAGGGGCCGGCGGGTGGTGAATTCGTTGTTCGTGTCCATGTGAGCAGCATGCCTGCGCACATTTCGAAAACCTTCAGACGAGGTCCTCGAACCTGCCCACCTCGATGTCCAACTCAGCCAGAGCGGCGGACCATGCCCGGTGAGCCCGTTTTGCCTCCCGGGTCTCACCCGCCTCCAAGAGGGAGTCCACCAGCATGCGATGGGCCCGCTCGTCGTATCGATCGACCGCGATCATTCGGTGGGCCAGGTGAATTCGCCGACCCGGGTCGGCTTCCGCCTCGGCGAGGCGGCGAGCTGCGGTGACGAAGCGGGCTCGGGCTTCCCCGCGCATGGGCCCGGCCCAGTCCTCGTACCTGTCCTCGGGTAGGAAGTCACCGCGGTACGCATCGACGATGGCCTCATCCGTTCCGGCAGCGAAGAACTCCTCAAGATCGCTGTCGACGCGCTCCAGGTCGAGACGCACACTGGATCGATCGGCAATCACCCCGCCTCCGAGGATGCGGCGGATGCCGGAAAGCTGCACCGACAGGCGGGACCCGAGACGGCGCATATCAACTTCATTCGGCCAGCAAAGATCAATCAGTTCATCCCGGGTCACCGGCCAGCCACGGGCCGCCACCAACCTCTTCAGAATCTGTCGCGCCAGGCGTGAACCCCATTCGGACACAGGGACCTCCACGCCGTCGCGGAGCACCAGGAACTCTCCCAGAGTGCGGATCGCAACAGTCGGGGCGGCGCCGACCGGAACCCGGGGCGTAACCGATCCGGTCACAAACCGCTCGACTTCATCCATCCAGGCCCGGACGTCTCCGGCGTACTGGAAGTGGTCGTCACCCTCCAACTCCACATACTTCGCACCGGGTATTCCCTCAGCGATTTCCCTGCTCAGCCACGACGGAACGGCCCGGTCATCGCGACGATGGAGGACCAGGGTGGGCACCTCAAGGGACGGAAGCAGTTCACGTACATCGGACTGGTAAGCAAGATCGAGCAGTTCGAGAAGAGACTCCGGGTCGGCCGCCGATCGCTCATAACTGCGGTGCCACTCGAGAAAGTCCGGGTCCGTGGCCAATGATGGTGCGAATCCGTAGGCCACCAAAGACTCATCTGTGCCCCAACGGTGCGCATAGGCGACCATCGCCTCTCGGTCCGGTTCGACCAGGTTGTCCTCGTCGTCTCTCAGATGCTGTGCTGCGAATGCGCCGTGAAGTATCAAGCCGTCGACACGGTCCGGATAGGTGGCTGCGAAAAGTATTGCCATGGGCCCACCTTCGGAGCAGGCGAAAAGGTGGGCTGTGTCCACTCCGGCGTCGTCCATGACTGCTCGGAGGTCTTCGACCCTTTCGTCCAAGCCGGGGACCCGGCTCCTACGGTCAGAAGCCCCGGTACTCCGCTTGTCGAAGTGGAGGAAGCGGGTGAAGCTCCCGAACTGGTTGAGCATCCGAGCGATGTCCGGCCACTCCCAGGCCATCTCGATGTGCTGTGCCATGGGAGGGATTGCAACCATGTTGTGGTTGCCGTCCCCGAACACCTGATAGGCGAGGCGGGCGCCATGGGAGTAGGCGAACCCTATCGGCGACTTCTCAAACCCCACATGCCAAGGCTAACCGGGGAGCGAAGACGCCTTGCCCGGGTCCAATGAGATTGTCACCGCCGCCATGACCAAGTCTTCGGGAAGAATCCTGGAACACACCGGAGACGGGATCCGCGCAGAATGGGTTCAGAGGGTCGCCGCCACCCCGTCTTCGGCTCCGGGATTGCGGGCGTCGTAGGCGAGGAGGCCTTTCTGCCAGGCAGCGATAAGGATCACGGCGAGGGTGCAAGCCAGGCCCCCGAGGATTGCGGCCCAGGCCTCCCCGGTCGCCACGGCCAGGGCACCGAGGAGAAGAGACCCCAGATGCGGCCCGCCGGCGACCACCACGGTGAACACCCCCTGCAGCCGACCACGCAAGGCGTCTGGTGTCGCCACCTGCAGAATCGTGGTTCGGAATACAGCACTGACCGTATCGGCCACACCACCGAGAGCCAGGAGAGCGGCAGCCGGCCAGAGCGCCCAGTTCGCCCCACCCCCCGGCAAGGGACCGGGCGCGATTGCCACGATGACTCCGAAAGCGGCGATACATGCACCCCAGATCGCAACCGCGATCACGATCGCCCGGCCCTGTCTCCGGATCGCACCGAGACGACCCGAGAAGACCCCACCGAGAAACGACCCAACCGCGATGGCGGCAACGAAGATGGCCACCGTCGTCGGCCCGCCACCGACCATCAGGGCCCCCATCGCCGGGAACAGCACCCGGGGCATCGCCAGGATCATGGCGCAGAAGTCGGCGTAGAAGGTCATGGCAACGGTCGGTCGGGTCCGGAGGAATGCGAAGCCCTCCATAACTGAGCGCAAACCTGCGCGACGCACCTCACCGATCGGTGGCAATGGAGGCAGGGAGAGGAGAAGGATCGAAGCCATGATCTGCATCACCACCTGCGATCCGTAAGCCCACCCGTATCCGACCAGGTCGACTGTGAAACCACCCACCACAGGTCCGATCGCCATGGAAAGACCCATCGCCAGACTTCCCAAAGCGTTTGCGGCGGGGAGGAGCTTTGTCTCGAGAAGTCTTGGAATCACCGCCTGCCGGGCCGGGCTGGCTACTGCGAAGAGTCCGCTCTGTATGGCCACCAACCCGTAAAGGAGGTTGACGGTGGCCGTGTTGGTGAAAGCGAGATAGGTGAGAGCAAGGCCGATCGCCACCAGACCGAAGTTGGATGCCAGTAGGACCTTGCGACGGTCGTAGGCGTCTACAACCGAGCCCCCGTAGAGGCCGAGAACGACCAGAGGGATCAATGAGAACAGCCCGACCAGACCCACCGCGAATGTGTTCTCGGTCAGGTCGTAGACCTGGAGCGCAACCACGACGCCGACCAGGGCCGAGCCCATGCCGGTCAACGCACCACCGGTCCAGAGGTGCCGGTAGGGACGGCTGGAGCGCAATGGTGTCAGATCGACGAGCAGACCGCGCATGGACGCATTGTGACGCACCGCGTTACGGTTCTATTCCAATGAGTCACAAAGTCGCCATCGTGATGGGGTCGGGGACCGATCGACCGGTGATGGAGAAGGCCACCGCCACCCTCACCGAGTTCGGGATCGAGCACGAGACCAGGGTTCTTTCCGCACACAAGACCCCGGATGAGGCCATCGAGTTCGCCGCCACCGCCGCCGATCAGGGTTTCGAAGTGATCATCGCCGGGGCGGGCAAGGCCGCCCACCTCGCCGGGGTGATGGCAGCCAAGTCGCTCCTCCCCGTTATCGGAGTTCCGATCAATGCATCGCTCGACGGGATGGACTCTCTTCTGTCCACCGTCCAGATGCCGACCGGCGTCCCGGTGGCCACCGTTGCCATCGACGGCTCGACCAACGCTGCACTCCTGGCGGTGGCCATCCTTGCCCTGAACGACCCCGGGCTGCGGACGAAACTGGAGGAGTATCGGAAGGAGCTCGCCCGGAAGACGCTGGCGGGCTGATGGCGAAGCTGGTGTGCTCCATGAACCAGTCTCTCGACGGGTACGTCGACCATGACCGGTTCCGGCCGGACGAGGTCCTCTTCCGTCATTTCATAGATGAGGTCGGCGGTCTCACCGGAAGCCTCTACGGGCGGCGTTTCTACGAGTTGATGTCCTACTGGGACCACGACGATCCGGAGTGGGGCGAAGACGAGCACGCTTTCGCCGCTGCCTGGCGGGGTCAGCCGAAGTGGGTGGTCTCCAGCACCATGAGCGATCTGGGCCCCAACGCCACATTGGTAGAAGGCGATCTGCACGAGTTCATCCACCGTCTCAAGACCGAGCAGGAAGGTCTGATCGAAGTGGCAGGCCCGCGCCTCGCCAACAGTATCGCCCCGCTCATCGACGAGTACCAGATCTACCTTCATCCCGTTGTGCTTGGCGACGGGGTCCCCTATTTCGCCGGTCCCAGACCACCACTACGGCTCGTATCCAGTGAACAGATCGGCGAAAGCGTGGTGAGGCTCGTCTACGTCCCCGGGTGAACCCCTACGATTCCGTCCATGAGTGAGATCTCCTTCGAGAAACCCGACCCCCACGACTTCCTCGACCTCGACGCCCTGTTGAGCGAAGAGGAGATTCTCCTCCGGGACACGGTCCGCAGCTTCGTGGAGAAGGAGATCACCCCCAACGTCGGGGACTGGTGGGAGGAGGGTTCGATCCCGGTGCGGGATCTGGCCAAGGCTTTCGGCGACCTGGGGATGATGGGGATGCATCTCGAGGGATACGGCTGCGCCGGCACCTCCGCTACTGCGTACGGGTTGGCATGCATGGAGCTCGAGGCCGGCGATTCGGGTATCAGGTCGTTCGTGTCAGTCCAGGGCTCGCTTGCCATGTTCCCGATCTGGAAGTTCGGTTCTGAGGAGCAGAAGCAGACCTGGCTTCCCAGGATGGCGACCGGCGAGGTCCTCGGGTGTTTCGGGTTGACCGAGGCTGACTCGGGTTCGGACCCGGCCTCGATGAGGACAGCCGCGCGTCGGGACGGGTCCGATTGGGTGATCAATGGCTCAAAGATGTGGATCACCAATGGTTCGGTCGCCGACATCGCGGTGGTCTGGGCCCGCACCGACGAAGGAATCCGTGGGTTCCTGGTACCGACGGACAGCCCGGGATTCTCCGCCCCTGAGATCAAGAAGAAGGCCTCATTGAGGGCTTCTGTCACGTCAGAACTGATCCTCGACAACGTTCGGGTGCCGGAGGACTTCGTCCTGCCCGGAGTCTCCTCGATGCGAGGTCCCCTCTCCTGTCTCAACGAGGCCCGCTTCGGCATCGCCTTCGGGGCCATCGGAGCCGCCAGGTCCTGTTACGAGACCGCCCTCTCGTATGCGAAGGAACGGATTCAATTCGGCCAGCCGATCGGCTCCTTCCAACTGACCCAGGCGAAACTGGTGGAGATGATGCTGGCTGTCCAGAAGGGAACGCTGGTGGCCTTGCATCTGGGCCGACGGAAGGACGCCGGTCGGATCACCCCCGAGCAGGTCTCTTTCGGGAAGATGGACAATGTCCGCCAGGCCCTTGAAGTAGCGAGAACAGCCAGGTCAATCCTCGGCGCCAACGGGATCACACTCGAGTATCCGGTTTTCCGCCACATGGCCAATCTGGAGACGGTCTACACCTACGAAGGAACCAACGAGATCCACACGCTGGTGATGGGTCAGACCCTCACCGGTCTCAACGCTTTCAGCTGACCAGCCCTCAACCGCGGGTCGGCGGGCACGGGGTAGGGGGCAATCGCACCTCCCACCATGCATGGGGTAGGGGCAGTAGTTCCCCCCAGGACCAGATCACAGATACTTCGACAGGTTCCCGTTCGGGCTGATGACGATGTCGGAGAGGTCAAGCCATCGAGCGACCAGTTCAAGTTCGTCCCGCATCGCCCTACCCACCGCGACCGGATCGACGTCCGGCTCAGCGAAGGCACCGCGGACCAGCAAAGCCTGATTCTGCCGGTCGGTCTTGAGGTCGACCCGACCGACCAGTTCCCCATCGAGGAGGAACGGGAGCACGTAATAGCCGTACACCCGCTTCGGTTGGGGCACATAGATCTCCACTCTGTAGTGGTAGCCCCATAGCCGCTCCACTCGTTCCCGGTAGAAGATCAGATTGTCGAACGGGGAGAGGAGGGCAGTGCCTGTCTTCCTTCTTGGCATCGTCGTCTCCGGATGGAGATAGCCTGGTTTGCTCCAGCCCTCCACTTCGACCTGGACCAGATCACCACGGTCGGTCAGTCTCTGGATAAGCGGGCGGGCGACCGGCATCCTGATTCGGTAATAGTCAGCCAGATCATCCGCAGTACCGATACCGAGATGGCGGGCCGCCCTGACCAGCAGCTCCATCTGCGCCTCTTCCGCGGGCGGTGCCGGGACCTCCAGATGCTCGGCCGGGAGGACACGCTCGGTGAGGTCATAGAGCCTGGTGAAATTCGGACGGCCGGCGGTGGTGACAATCCCTTTGACGAAGAGGTACTCCAACGCCATCTTCCCGTCGTTCCAGTTCCACATGGAATCGTGGCCCTTCCTCCCCGGATCCTCGAGATCGCTGGTTTGGATAGGTCCCATATTGCGAACCTCCTCGAGGACCGCCTCGAGATACTCGGGCTTCTTGTCGAGGACCTGCTGGAATCCATTCCAGATCCCCGAGTTCTCCATCCTCCATCGGAACAGTCTGTGCTGGTCCACCGGCGCGATCGACGCCATGTGGAACCAGTACTCGAAGACTTCCCCCGACGACCAGATCCAGTCGTCGAGTTGTTTGCGGTCGTAGAGACCGAGGCGACTGAAGAAGGGCAGGTAATGGGTCCGGGTGAAGACATTGACCGAGTCGAGCTGAACCACCCCGATCTTGTTGAGGATCTTCCGGAAGTGGCGCGAACCCACCTTGCCGGTGGGTCGGGCGTCTCCAAAGCCCTGTGCGGCAAGGGCGTAGCGTTTCGCCTGCTCAAGGGTGACCCGTTTCACCTCGGGCAAAATAGCGGCAATCCCGGCCACCGACTGTCCTGATCTCCGGGCCGCTCGCCAAAGATGGCATCATCCCGCTGTGATCGAGCGGTACACACTCCCCGAGATGGCTGCCGTCTGGTCGGAGGACCGGCGGCTGGAGATCCTGAAACGGGTCGAGGTGCTCGCTCTCGAGGCCTGGGAGTCGTTGGGGAAAGTGCCAGCGGGTACCGCGGCCGCGGTGAACGCCTCACCAACACCTACCCCCGCCCTGGTTGCCGAGCGGGAACAGGTGACCAACCATGACCTCGCCGCATTTGTCGACGTCCTCGCCACCGGCGCCGGAGGGGATGCGGCGGCCTGGATTCATTACGGACTCACCTCATCGGATGTCCTCGACACCGCCACCGGGGTCCAGCTCTCCGAAGCTGCCGACCTGCTGATTTCCGCCGTTACCGACCTGATCAGGGTGGTCGAGGCCCGTGCCGTGGAGCACCGCGACACGCTGATGGTCGGCCGCACCCATGGAATCTGGGCCGAACCGACCACCTTCGGGCTGAAACTGGCGGGATGGGTCTTCGAACTGGGCCGTGATCTGGTTCGACTGAACCAGGTGAGAGAAATGGTGTCGGTGGGGAAGATCTCGGGCGCGGTCGGTACGTACGCCCACACACCGCCCGGAGTCGAGGCGCATGTGTGCGGTTCGCTGGGTCTGGGTGTGGAGCCCGCATCGACCCAGGTCACCGCCCGGGACCGCCATGCCCAGTATCTGACCACCCTGGCGATAGTCGGGGCCACCATCGAACGGATCGCCACCGAGATCCGCCACCTCCAGCGGTCGGAAGTGGGAGAGGTGAGGGAAGCCTTCGGGAAAGGTCAGAAGGGGTCGTCGGCGATGCCCCACAAGCGCAATCCGATCCTCTCCGAACGGCTAACCGGAATGGCCCGCCTTCTCCGAGGCTATTCGCAGGTCGGCCTGGAGAACGTAGCCCTCTGGCACGAACGGGACATCTCCCATTCGTCGACGGAGCGGGTAGTCCTCCCCGACGCTTCGATATGTCTGCACTACATGCTGGTCAAGTTGACCGGCCTGATCCGTGACCTGCATGTCGACACCGAGAGGATGCAGCGGAACCTGGAGTCCACCAACGGCCTGATCTACAGCCAGGCGGTGCTTCTCGGACTGGTTGAAACCGGTATGACCCGCGATGACGCCTACCGGGTCGTCCAGTCTCACGCCATGGAGGCCTGGCAGGGAAAGGGCAACCTCCGTGATCTCCTCATCGCCGACAGCGACCTCTCCGTCGACCCGGACACCATCGAAGGATGGTTTGGCAACGACAGGTTGCAAAGGGGCGTGGACGTCGTGTTCGAGCGTCTGGCTACCCGGGGAGTCTGAACACACCGGACAGTTGGTCGGTGAACTTGACCGCAGGCACCAGTACCCGCGCACCGGTCGAGGTCGTGAAGTCCCTGACCTCGATCTCGAACCGGGTCACGTCGGCGGGAGTGATCCCCCGGTGACGCCATCCGACCCCAAGTGCTTCACCAAAGGTCCATTTCGAGTTGAGACGAATCGACGAAGAGACCGCTCCCAGGGCCTGAGTAAGGGCCGCCGGTGAGTTGAAACCGCTCGCCTTGCCTGCCAACTGGAAGAGGATGTCCTGCTGGCGGCGCTGCCGGGCGAAGTCGGAGCTTGCCGTGGTCTTCCATTCCCCATCGACCAACTGCTCGGTATGACGGGACCGCACCCATGCCAGGGCGGTGGCGCCGTCGACCGTGCGGCACCCCGGCTCAGGCAAATCAAGCCCCGAGTTCGCATCTCTTGTCGGATAGTCGACACAGACCGTGACCCCACCAAGGGCGTCCACCAGGGCGGCGAACCCATCGAAGTTGACCCGGGCAAGATGGTCGACCCGAATCCCGGTGTAGTCCTCAACCATGATCGCCATCAACTCGGAACTGCTGGCAACACCCCGACAGCCAGCGAGACCCTCGTTGAGACGGGTGAAGCGGTCGCGGCAGATGTTCCACACCCACAGGTCCCGGGGAAGACTGACCATGATCGGTCGTGTCCCGTTGGTCGGTTCAAGGACCAGGATGATGGTGTCGGCGAGAGAGCCTGAGGCGTCGGCGCCGATCAGGAGATAGGCGTCGAAGACGCCGTCCGGCACCGGTGTGCCAAAAGCGTTGGGGAACCGGAGTCGGGGATCGACATCACCGCCGCCCTGGCCCGCGGTCGGGTCGAGAGTGTCGCCGAACTGGTCGTAGAGCAGATACTCCCCATTTGGTTCCGGCGAAGACTCCTCGTCGAGGATCGCCGACCTCGCCATCCCGGGGTCGAACTCCTCGGAGGCCACCGTCTGGAAGGTGTTTGCCACTTGATAGGCGTAGAACGCGCCGAAACCGAGGACGACACCCACGATGACCATGGCCAACGCCCTGATTGGATGGAAAACGATGTAGGTCATGACACCCAACCCGCCGATAGTAAACCGGGAACCTTTCAGCCCTTGATACCCGACATTCCGTCGTGTTACACAAGGATGGAGGTCGGACCTCCACAGTTCTACCAGTTGGGTCGGGGCATTCCCGGGGGGCGACCGGTCATGTCACTACGGGTGTTGTCGACCTCCCAGCTGAGATTGCTGGCAACTGAGACGACACCGTCAAGACGTTTGGTCAACTCAACGAGGAGTTCAACATCCGATTTCGTCTCGAGTCGTCCCGCCAGGGTGACATTCCCTTCCTGGGAGGTGACCTGGACTTTCGCCGGATCGATCCAGAGGATATTGGTGATCACCTCGTCAATGATCTCTTCGATGATCTCCTCGTCGGGTCGGGCGAACGCCCGCATCAGGTCGGTGCGGGAGATCAACCCGACCAGGTGGTCCCCTTCCACGATCGGGAGACGCTTGATCCGCGCCTTCTGCATCAAACGAGCGGCTTCTGAATGATCGGCGTCCGGGCCGAGGGTGATCACTTTGGTGGTCATGGCATCGCCCACAGTGCGCTCCTGAGACGGGATCGATTCGCGGCGATCGAGGAATCGGAGCATCCCCGCCCTTCGCCAGCTCTGGCGCCGCTCCGCTTCGGCGTTCACAAAGTCGGATTCGGTGATGATTCCGACTACGAAGCCATCGTCGTCCAGCACCGGCATGCCGCTGATCCCGGCCTCAACCATCCTCCGTGCCGTGTCCTTCAACGACGCGTCAGCACGGGTCGTCAACACTTCCTTTGTCATCAGGTCCCGGATCTTCATGAGACCTCCTTTCAAATGCTTACCCAATACTGCCGTGTTTGCACTCATCAATGGAGGGGAAAAGGTCCCAACCCGAGGTGACTACCCTCAGCGGGCAAGTGCTGGCGCTACCGCACATCGGATCGGGCAAGGTCAGGGAGATCTATGAGATCGACGCTGACCATCTGCTCTTTGTAGCCACCGACCGGATCTCCGCCTACGACGTCATTCTCAACCAGCCGATCCCCG
The DNA here is from genome assembly GCA_964400035.1 of uncultured Acidimicrobiaceae bacterium. Lineage (GTDB taxonomy): Bacteria > Actinomycetota > Acidimicrobiia > Spongiisociales > ZC4RG35 > ZC4RG35. Next base: position 23,229 of record CAYNSP010000003.1, read on the forward strand.
ACAAAGGTCGGGTGCTGACCGGAGTGAGTCTCCACTTCTTCGAACTCCTCGACACCCCCAATCACCTGGTGAGCACCGACATCGATGCTATCGATGGACTCTCACCCGATGACGCCGACTACCTGCACGGTCGGGCGATGGTGGTGCGGCGCGCCCGGGTGATCCCGGTCGAATGTGTGGTTCGGGGCTACCTGTATGGATCTTCCTGGCGGGAGTACCGCGACGGGGGAGGTCCGACCACAGAGCATCTGCCAGCTGGCCTCCAACTCGCTGACCGATTGCCCGAACCGATTTTCACCCCGGCCACCAAGGCAACCACCGGTCACGACGAGAACATCACCGAGGCCCAGGCCAGGGATGTCCTGGGCAACGACCTGTATGAGGAGTTGAAGCGACGGTCCATCGACATCTATCTGCGAGCATCTGAGTACGCCGCTGAGCGCGGGGTGATCCTGGCCGACACCAAGTTCGAATTCGGGTTCGCCGACGACGAGCTGCTCCTCATCGACGAAGTCCTCACCCCTGATTCGTCGAGGTACTGGCCCGCAGATCGGTGGGTTCCCGGCCAGGACGTCCCCTCTTTCGACAAGCAGTACGTCAGGGAATGGCTGGACGCCCAGCCCTGGGATAGGACGCCGCCACCACCCGACCTTCCCGAACCCGTGGTTGAGGGGACCCGCTCCCGGTACATCGAGGCATTCGAGCTGATTACCGGGAGGTCTTTCGAGGAGTACCTCCGGAGATGAAGGTCAGGGTCACCATCACCCGACGGCCCGAGATCGCCGACCCCCAAGGGACAACGGTGAAACGGGCCCTCCACGACCTCGGGTTCAACCGGACCGAAGACGTGCGGATCGATCGGGTAATCCGTCTCGACATCGACGGCGACGACCCGAACGAGGTCAGAGAGATGGCCGGAGAAATGTGCCGCCAGCTTCTCGCCAACCCGGTGCTCGAAGACTTCGAGATCGAGGTAGAGGCGTGAGAACCGCGGTCGTCGTGTTCCCCGGCAGCAACTGCGAACACGACGTGGTCGAAGTGCTCCGTGCTCTCGGGGGAGAAGCCGATTTGGTCTGGCATCGTGAAACCGATTTGTCCGATTTCGATGGTGTCGTCCTACCCGGCGGGTTCGCCCACGGTGACGCATTGAGGACCGGTGCAATCGCCCGCTTTTCGCCGGTGATGAGCGAGGTGATCCGCCTCGCCGGAGAAGGGCTCCCCGTGTTGGGGATCTGCAACGGGTTCCAGATCCTTTGCGAGGCCGGCCTTCTGCCGGGCGCCCTGATCGCCAACCGGGACCTGGCATTCATCTGCAGGTTCGTCGACCTGGAGGTAGTAGACACCGGGACCATCCTGACTGCGGCCGCCGAGCCCGGCCAGCTTCTCCGGGTCCCGCTCAACTCCTACGAGGGGAACTGGGTGGACCCGTCCAGAACCGGTCGGGTGGCCGTCCGATATGTGGACGACCCGAATGGATCCCAGGACCGGGCTGCGGCCGTCGCCAACGAGGCAGGCAATGTGGTCGGGATCATGCCCCACCCGGAGAGGGCCAGCGCCACCATGCTCGGTTCTACCGACGGTGTTGTTCTCCTCGAAGGCTTCCTCAAGTCACTCGCACCGGTATGACGGCCCCAACCGAGGCACCTCACCGTCAACTCGGGATGACCGACGACGAGTACCGGTCGGTGATCGACATCCTCGGTCGCGAGCCCCGTCTCGCCGAGCTGGCGATGTACTCGGTGATGTGGTCGGAGCATTGCTCCTACAAGTCGTCTCGCAAGCATCTCGGGAGGTTCCCCACCAAGGCACCCTGGGTGGTGGTTGGCCCGGGCGAGAACGCCGGGGTCGTCGACATCGGAGACGGGTGGCTGGCAGCAATTCGCATCGAAAGCCACAACCACCCCTCGTTCGTAGAGCCCTACCAGGGCGCCGCCACGGGGGTCGGTGGAATCCTCCGTGACGTCTTCACCATGGGTGCCAGGCCGGTAGCACTCTGGGACCAGATCCGGTTTGGCCCTCTCGACAACCCGAAGAATCGCTACCTGTTCGGTGGAGTGGTCGCCGGGATCGCCGGTTATGGCAATGCGGTCGGCGTCCCCACCGTAGGTGGAGAAGTCGAGTTCGAGGACTGCTACACCGGCAACCCATTGGTCAATGTGATGTGTCTCGGTCTGCTGAAGCGGGAGAATCTGGTCCTGGGCACAGCCGGACAACCGGGAACTGTCGCGGTCCTCCTGGGCAATGCCACCGGCCGGGATGGAATAGGTGGTGCCTCCGTCCTGGCATCGGCATCCTTCGATGAGGAGGCGGGAACCAAACGCCCAAGTGTCCAGGTCGGCGACCCGTTCGAAGAGAAAAAGCTGATCGAGGCCTGTCTCGAGCTCTATGACAGGGGCCTGGTGGTCGGTGTCCAGGATCTGGGTGCCGCCGGTCTCTCGTGCGCCACATCCGAGCCGGCGGGACGTGCCGGAGTCGGGATGGACGTCGATCTCGATTCGGTGCATGTCCGGGAGATGGAGATGACCGCACCCGAACTCCTGATGTCCGAGTCGCAGGAGCGGATGATGGCTTTCGTTCACCCGGATCGGGTTGAGGACGTCCTGGCCGTGGCCGAAAAGTGGGAGATCGACGCATCGGTGGTCGGACAGGTCAAAGAGGGAGGCACGCTCACCATCCGCCACCGCGGTTCCATCGTCGCCGAGATACCGGCAGCCTCACTCGCCGACGACGCACCCCTCTACGACCGCCCCGCCGCCCGACCCCGATGGCTCGACGACCTTCAGGCGGCCACCTTCGATGCCACCGGGATCGACCCGGCTGAAGCCCTGATCCGTCTCCTTGGCGATCCAGGGATCGGGTCCTCGGCCTGGGTGCACGAGCAATACGACCACATGCTTTACCTGAGCACGGTGGTAGGCCCGGGTGCCGACGGCTCACTCCTCCGGGTACGGGGCACCGAGAAAGGTCTGACGGTCTCGACCGATGGCAATGGCAGGATCTGCTACCTCGATCCCCGGATCGGCGGTGCCCGCATCGTCTATGAGGCGGCCCTCAACGTGGCCGTCACCGGCGCCCGCCCCCTGGCAGTGGTCGACAATCTGAATTTCGGCAACCCCGAGAAGCCCGAAGTCATGTGGCAGTTCAAAGAGGCAGTCGAAGGCATCTCCGAAGCCTGCGAGGCGCTCGGAATCCCTGTGGTAGGTGGCAACGTCTCCTTCTACAACGAGACCGACGGTGTGGACATCTACCCGACACCTGTGGTCGGTCTTCTCGGACTGGCGGACCCGATGCCCGCTCAAGTGCCGCGGCTTGACCGGGCCGAGGCTGGAATGGAGATCTGGGTGATTGGACCCGATTCTGACGGGAACCTGTCCGGCTCATACCTCCAGAAGATCTACGGCCAGATCGGTGGTCGACCAACCCCACCGGACGCTGACGTGGCGGTGACCGTCGTCGCCGAGACCGCTGCGCTCGCCTATCAGGCTCCGGTCCTCCACGACATCTCTGCCGGCGGCCTTGCGATCGCCCTGGCTGAGATATGCATCGCGTCGGGGATTGGAGCTTCCGTTGATGTGGAAGGCATCGCCGCGCTCTTCTCCGAAGGTCCCCATCGGGTCCTCGCCGTGGCCCCGCCCGGGACCCCAATGCCCGACCTCTCACGTCGAATCGGAATCATGGGCGGGGATGACCTCGTCTTCGGCCCGGCGAGGGTGAAGCTTGCCGATGCATCGGCCGCCTGGAGGAGCGCAATCCCCCGGGCCATGTCGGCCTGAGCCCCTTCCATCGGACCGGACCGGAGACCTCCGCCCACAATTAGCATCGTGACGTGGTCAAGACCATCGGAATCCTCACCGCCGGAGGCGACAGCCCCGGTCTGAACGCGGCGATCAGGGCAATCGGGAAGTCTGCGTATCGGACCTACGGGATGCAGGTCATCGGGTTCCAGGACGGGTTCCTCGGTTTGATGCAGAACCGATTCGTCCGGCTCAGCGACCACGACCTCACCGGAATCCTGACCAGAGGTGGCACGATCCTCGGTACCAGCAGGGTCAAGATCCACGAGGTGGATGTCGGTGATGGGCGTGTCCTGGACATGACCCCGGCGATGAGGGACATCGTCCAGAAGCATCAATTGGAGGCCCTGGTATGCCTGGGAGGAGACGGCACCGCGAGGAACGCGATCCGTCTCGCCAACGCAGGCGTCCCCGTCCTACTGGTCCCCAAGACAATCGACAACGACGTCCGGGGGACGGACTCGACATTCGGTTTCGACACTGCGATGTCGATAGCAACCGAAGCTATCGACCGGATTCACTCGACCGCCCACAGCCACCACCGGATAATGATCGTCGAACTGATGGGGCACACTGCCGGATGGCTGGCCCTCGGGTCCGGCATCGCAGGTGGGGCGGATGTGATCCTGATCCCGGAGATCCCCTACGACATCGACGCGGTCGCCTCCTCGATCTCCGCCCGACGGGCCATGGGGAGCACCTTCTCGATCATCGCGGTTGCTGAAGGAGCCATCTCACAGCAAGACGCCCGGGCCCGAGCCGAGTTGAAGGCGCGGAAGGACTCCGCCACCGGAGAAGAGCGTGAGGAACTGAAGCGTCAGATCAAGGAACTTGACGCCACCAGGGTCGGTGGGACCAACGCCCTGGCCACACGTCTCAGCGAAATGACCGGCCTCGAGTCGAGGGTCACCATCCTCGGTCATGTCCAACGTGGCGGGACCCCAACTGCGGCGGACCGGGTTCTGGCCACCCGCCTCGGGTCAGCTTGCGCCGACTTCATCGCGCAGGGAATCAACGGTGTCATGGTGGCTGCCAGGGGCGAAGAGGCAGTACCGGTGCCCCTGAATGAAGTCGCCGGCCCGGCCCGGGTAGTGCCACTTGACCATCCCTGGATCCACACCGCCAGAAACCTCGGCATCACCCTCGGCGACTAGGGCATCGGTTCCCTGGCGGGAGACAATCCGGCTCCCGTGGCCAGCCATTACGATACGGGAAGTGACGCAGGAAAGACCGGGTGAGGCATGTGGCGTCTTCGCTGCATACTCGACCACCCAGCGGGTGTCCCACCTCATCTACTTCGGTCTGTTCGCACTGCAGCATCGCGGCCAGGAATCGGCTGGAATCGCCACTTCTGACGGTGTCACCCTCACGGTCTTCAAGGATCTAGGTCTGGTCGCCCAGGTCTTCGACGAATCTGCCCTTGCCGGCCTTGACGGTCATCTGGGTATAGGACACACGCGCTACTCAACGACGGGATCGACCAGTTGGGCCAACGCCCAACCGGCCCACCGTCAGGTCGGGAGCACCAGTGTCGCTCTCGCCCACAACGGGAATCTGACCAATACCGCCGAACTGGCGGCCGAGTTGGGGATGACCGGTGCCTCCACCGACTCTGACCTGATGGCGGAGAGTCTGGCCAGGGCGATCGACGACGAGCGCTCCGATGCCCGGGGTCTAGAAGTGGCACTGATGAAGGTAGCCCCGACCTGGAAGGGAGCCTTCTCCCTGGTATTGATGGACCAGGGGCGGATAGTCGGGATCCGTGACCCGTTCGGTTTCCGCCCACTGTGTCTGGGACGTCTCGGCGACGGGGGCTGGGTGCTTGCCTCGGAAACCTCAGCACTCGACCTGGTTGGTGCCCGGTTTGTCAGGGAGATCTCCGCCGGTGAGATGGTGGTGATCGACGCCAACGGGGTGAAGAGCTATTCACCGTTCAGTGAGGTCAAGCCCGGGCTCTGCCTGTTCGAGTTCGTCTACTTCGCCCGCCCCGACAGTCACATGTACGGCCGGAGCATCCACGCCGCCCGCCATCGAATGGGTGTCACCCTGGCCACCGAGCACCCGGCTGAGGCCGATGTGGTGGTCCCGGTCCCCGAATCGGGAATCCCCGCAGCCCAGGGTTTCGCGGCAGCATCCGGAATCCCCTACGCCGACGGGCTGGTCAAGAACCGCTACGTCGGGAGAACCTTTATCGAGCCGACCCAGCTCCTTAGAGATCAGGGGATCAGGCTCAAGCTCAATCCCATCCCCGACACCCTCGAGAACAAACGGGTGGTGCTGGTCGACGATTCCATCATCCGCGGTTCCACCACCCGCCAGCTGGTTCAGATGGTCCGTGACGCAGGGGCCGCCGAAGTGCATCTCCGGGTGTCGTCGCCCCCCTACCGCTGGCCCTGCTTCTACGGGATGGACACGTCCGACCGGTCCACGCTGATCGCCTCCTACATGGGCATCGAGGAAATCAGGGAACAACTCGGGGCCGACACCCTCGGCTATCTGTCCCTGAACGGGTTGCTCGATGCGACCGGTGTGGCCGATGCCGGCTTCTGCACCGCCTGCCTATCCGGTGAGTATCCGGCCGAAGTACCCGTCAACACAGACAAGTTTCTGCTGGAACGGTCATGACCCGGTATCGGGACGCCGGGGTCGATCTGGAGGGCGCCTCGCGTCACGTCTCCCGAATCGGCCCCTCGGTGAAAGCGACCTGGGGGGACAATGTCATCGGGAACTTCGGCGGGTTCGCAGCCGGCGTCCGGATCCCGGACGGGTACCGCAATCCGGTCCTGATGATGACCACCGACGGTGTCGGGACCAAGCTCGAGTTGGCCCGTCGATTCGGGATCTGGGATGGGGTCGGTCGCGATCTGGTTGCGATGTGCGTCGATGACCTCGCCGCCGTCGGTGCCCGCCCGATCGGCCTCGTCGACTACATGGCAGTCGGAGCCCTTGACGCCGACAGGGATGCGACCATCGTCGATTCCATCGCCAGGGCATGCATTGAGGCACGCACCCCGCTCCTCGGCGGTGAGACTGCCGAGCATCCGGGCGTCATGGCGCCAGACGCCGTCGATCTCGCCGCGGCGGCGATGGGGGTGGTGGAAGAAGGCGAAGCGCTCTCCCCTGAGCGGGTCAGGACCGGAGATGTCATCGTCGGTCTGCACTCGCCGAACCTCAGGTCAAATGGTTTCTCCCTCGTCCGGAAGCTCTTCGCCGACGACATCGCGGACCATGTGGAATCGCTCCTGGAGCCTTCGGTGATTTACAGCCCGTTGGTGCTCGACCTGATCGAAGGAGGCGGGGTCCGATCGGCGGCCCACATCACCGGTGGCGGCATCGTGGAGAACCTGCCGCGGGCTTTCCCCGCCGGTATGGGAGCCATCATCCACACCGGAACCTGGCAGCCGCCAATGGTGTTCGAACTGATCGCCGAACGGGGTGTCTCCAGGGACGAGATGTTCCGGACCTTCAACATGGGGATTGGCTTCTGCCTGATCGTCGACCCGGAAGCAGCACCTGGAATCGTGGGCAGGGCCGGTGCGGCGACGGTCATCGGAACAGTGGACGGGTCGGGTGAGTTGACCCTCGCATGAAGTTCACTGACGCAAGCGCCGTGACCCGCAGCGGGGAGGGTCTCTACCAGGCGGTGGCCCAGCCCGGCTGGGACATCTTCCAGGTGACCAATGGGGGTTATGTCATGGCCATCGCCGGGCGGGCAATGACCGCAGAAGCGAACGGCCGGCATCTCGCCTCGATAAGCGGCCGTTTCATCAATCCGACCAGACCCGGCCCGCTGATGATCGATGTCGAGACGGTGAAAGCCGGGCGTTCCATGTCGACCCTGACAGCCCGGGTTAGGGATGATCAGAAGACCCTTCTTATCGCCCATGCCACATTCACCGATGGCGCCCACGGCCCAGACGGCAACCTTCTCGTCCACGGGAGTCCCCCCGAGATCCCGCCGGTCGAGCAGTGCCTCCGGCTCCTCCCGGATGGGGAGGCCCCACTTCCCCCGCCTTTCGCCGAACAGGTGGGGACCTATCTCCATCCGGACGACCTGGCCCACTTCGCCACCAGCGAATCCCGTGAAGCCCTGATCAGAGGATGGTTCCAGCTCCTAGATGGCGAATTGCTCGACCCGATAGGACTGGTGATGACTTCCGATGCCCTTCCGCCGGCTGTGTTCACTTCCGGTTTGCCGGTCGGCTGGACCCCCACCATCGACCTGACGGTCCATGTGAGGAATCCGGGACCCCACGAATGGGTCCAGACCGTATGCCGAACCCGTTTCGTCACCGGGGGGTGGCTCGAAGAGGATGTTGAGATGTGGACGCCCGACGGCGTTCTGGTCGCCCAGTCCCGTCAGCTCGCTCTCCTCGCCCGGTAAGTCCCGCCACTTCGACCCCCACACCGCAGGTTTGGGGGAAGGGGACCCCACGGCGGAGCCGTTGGGATGGGGGAAGGGGACCCCCTAAGACCAGCGCTATCCCAAATCCTCAAGGAGCTCGGCCTTCCTCTCTTCGTCCAGGAAGGAGGATTCGATCGAGTTCCGGGCCAACTGGCGAACCACGTCATCACCGAAGTTGAAGGTGTCGATCAGAGCCTCGTAGTTGGCCCCCACATACCCGCCGAAGTAGGCCGGATCGTCGGAGTTGACACTCACCAATAGGCCCTCCTGGAGCATCCGGGGCAGGGGGTGGTCCTCGAGCCGGTCCACCACCTTCAACGCCAGGTTGGACAGTGGACAGACAGTGAGGGGTATCCGATCACGAACCAGTCTTGCCACAAGATCGGAGTCTTCGAGGCAGCGCACGCCATGATCGATCCGTTCGGCACCGAGCACGTCGAGAGCGCCGGTGATATAGGAGGGTGGCCCTTCCTCTCCGGCATGGGCGACAGCCCGAAGACCCAGCTTCCGGGCAATGGAGTAGGCCTCTTCGAACAACTCAGGCGGATATCCCACCTCTGACGAGTCGAGGCCGACCGCGATGACGCCTTCCAGATGAGGCTCGGCTGCCCGGATCGTGGCCACCGCCTCATCCGGTGGGAGATGACGAAGGAAACAGAGGATCAGGTCCGCGGTGATTCCGTGAGCGAACGAGGCGTCCGCAATCGCCTCCCGAAAGCCGCTCATGAAGACAGGGAAGTCGATTCCACGGCCGGTGTGGGTCTGTGGATCGAAGAAGATCTCGGCGTGTCGCACCCCGTCGCGTGCGGCACGGTCCAGATAGGCCCGCATCAGGTCGTAGAAGTCCTCAGGTGTCTGAAGGACCGAAGCACCTTCGTAGTAGATGTCCAGGAACGACTGGAGGTCGGTGAACCTGTAGGCGGACTTCACCTCCTCGAGGCTTCTGTAAGGCAACTCGAAACGGTTCCGCTTCGCCAGATCGAACATGAGGTCGGGTTCGAGGGTCCCCTCGATGTGGAGATGCAGTTCCGTCTTGGGAAGTGATCGCACGAACTCGCCCATAAGCACCCGTCCGAGCCACCGGCGGGTGCCGGGCTTCCGACGTAACCGGAGGATAGCCTTGGGGGTCAGACCCCCGTACCGGAGCAAGGAGGCAAGATGACGTCGGTACACGACAAGACGCTCAACTACGCAGTGATGTTCGGCGGGATCACGTCAGCCGTGATCGGAGGCATCCTGCTTCTCAAACCCGACGAAGGCATCTCGTTGTTGATGGTCCTTCTCGGCCTTTGGTGGCTGGTGTACGGCGCCTTCATGCTGTTCTCGGTGCTGATCGACAAGACCGGGTGGGGCTGGCAGGTGTTCCTGGGAGCCATGGGGATCGCGGCAGGTCTGATCACACTGGTCCGGCCGTCGGAGGCTGCGGCCGCCCTGGGCACGGGTCTGGCAGTGGTCCTCGGATCGTTGGCCCTGATCATCGGAGTCGGTGCCATCTTCGGAGCGTTTCAGGGTGGCGGTTTCGGCGCCCTGCTCTTCGGTCTGGTCAGTGCTGTGGTCGGGGTGTTCTTCATCTTCGACCCGCTGACATCGGCCCGGAACACCGTGATGGTCCTTGCCTGGCTGATGCTGATAAGCGGGTTGGTGTCGATCTTTCAGGCGGTCAGATACAAGTAGTCGGCAGGCAATTCCCGGGGTAAAGAGGGCGCCTTCGGGCGCCCTTTTCCCGCTGACAGTTAGGATCGCGGGTATGGCCGATCTGCTCAGTCGTCATGAAGACCTAATCGCACCGGTTATCGGTTTCTCTACCGAAATCCAGGCGGTGTCAGCCAGTGGCCTGTGGGTCACCGACATCGATGGGAACCGATGGGCGGACTTCGCCTGCGGTACTGCGGTGACCAACCTCGGCCACAACCATCCTGCGGTGGTGGCCGCCGCCCAGGAGCAACTCGGGAAGTTCGTGCACTCAGGGGGTATCTTCAGGCATGAGCCACTGGTCAATGCCGCTGAAAAGCTCCGTGAAATCACCCCTCCGACGATCGAGAAGTTCGGCTTCGCCAATGCTGGAGCCGAAGCCGTAGAGGCTTCGGTGAAACTCGCCAAATACGTCACCGGTCGCCAGGGCGTGATCGTGTTCAGGGGCGGGTTCCATGGCCGCACCATGGGTTCGGTGGCTTACACCACCTCCAAAGCCCAGTACCGGGACGGCTACCACCCGGTTCTCGGGTCTGTTTTCGTCGCTCCGTTCCCCCACGCCTACCGCTGGGGCATGACCGACGAGGAAGCCACGCGGAGGGCACTCGACGAGCTCGACCTGATGTTCGCCCACGTGGTCTCGCCGAGGAACGTCGCCGCCTTTCTCCTCGAACCGGTTCAAGGTGAGGGCGGATACATACCGGCCCCTTCGGCTTTTCTCGATGGCCTCAGGGCACGGGCCGACGAGCACGGGATCCTGGTGATCTACGACGAAGTCCAGTCAGGGATGGGACGAACCGCGTCCTGGTTCGCCGCCGACCACTACCAAGCCCAACCCGACATCATCGCCATCGGGAAGGGGATCGCCAACGGTCTTCCCCTCTCTGCCTACGGAGCTTCCCGGGAGATCATGGACGCCTGGCCACGCGGCTCCCATGGCACGACGTTTGGCGGTAATCCTGTCGCAACCGCCTCGGCGGTGGCGGTGATCGAGACCATGGAGGGTCTCCTGGGATCGGCCCGCGAGCTGTCCGGGATGGCCTTCGATGGGTTCAACAGCCTCGCCGCGGAACACCCCACGATCGGGGATGTGAGAGGCATCGGGTTGATGATCGGTGTCGAGTTCGTAACCGACCGGGACACCAGGGCACCGTCCGCCGACGCCTTCAAACATGTCCAGGCCCACGCTCGTGAGAACCGGCTGGTCTTCATCTCCTGTGGCATCCACGGAAACGTGCTTCGCTTCATTCCGCCCCTGGTCACCACCCCCGACGAACTGAAATGGGCGATCGGGGTTATCGGCGACGGAATCCGCAGCTGGGAAGCCAGCTGAGGAACCGTTCCCGGGCTCTCAGACATCAAACCCCCGATGAGAAGGAGCCTTTCGGTAGCTGCCGCCTTGATGGCCCTGATGGTCGGTGCGTGTGCCCCATCCGGTGCAGAACCGGGCGGTCCTGACAACGTTCTCATCAGACTCGAGGAGATAGGCGGTTTCCTCCCGTTCGAGATGACCCTCGCCCAGGGCCCGACTTTCACCCTCACCACCGACGGCCGACTCCTCTCCATGGGGGCGGTGCCGGCGATCTACCCGGGCCCCCTGGTCTACCCGTATTTCGTGTCGCAACTGACACCGGGCGAGGTAAACCAGATCAAGGGAATCATCGGTCGGATCGGCCTCCCCGACATGGATGACGTCACCGACAACAGCGCCCAAGGGATGGTTGCTGACGCCGGGTCGACCAGGATCACCTATTGGGACTCGAACGGCGAGCACCGCTTCACCGTCTATGCCCTGGGGATCGTCGCCAACCAGACCGCTGCGGCGAGAAGCCTTGCGGAGCTGCGGGGCATCCTCAGCGACCTCTCCTTCCGCCACGAACCGACGCCCTACCAACCCGAGCGGATTCGCGTCTTTGCCGGTGAGAGCATGCTCTCGGTCGAAGAACCCTTCATCGACGTCCGGCCATGGCCATTGCCCGACAACACCCCATCGTCATGGGACCGGGTGGACTTCGGGTGGGTGTGCAAGGGGTTCGACGGGGATCTGCTCGGAGCATTCCTCAACGCCACCCAGGTGACCCGGTGGACCAACCCGGAGGGAGGTACGGGCCTGACCCTCTTCGTCAGACCGCTACACCCCGGCGAAACCGACTGTCCCTGAGTCGGTCCGTTAGCTCTTCGAAGTGACGGGTAGGAGTTTCCGGGATCGGGGTACGGTTACGGGCTGATGGAAGTCCATGATCTTCTGGCAGGTCTTCTCATCCTTGCCGGATTCGTAGGCATAGCCCTGGTGATTACGCCGGGGCTTGTCGTCGTTGTGGGTGCCGTGGTGATCTGGGCCATCTTCGAGTCTTCCTGGGCAGGCTGGCTGGCAACGTCGATCGCTGTGGCACTGGGTGTCGCCGGAATGACCCTGAAGATCCTCTACCCCGGGAAGAGGCTCAAGGAGACTGGAATACCGACGCGCAATCTCCTCATCGCCCTCGGACTCGGAACCGTCGGCTTCTTTGTCATCCCGGTGGTGGGCATGTTCATCGGGTTCCTCGGTGGCATCTACTTCTTCGAGATGCAACGGGTGGGCCGCGATCAGGCGTGGTCATCCACCCTCGAAGGTGTCAAGGCGATCGGCCTCTCCATCGGCATCGAGTTCATCACCGCCTTCCTCATCGCCACGATCTGGCTGGCGGCCGCCATTTTCGGTTAGATCCTCAAACCCAGGGTTCCAGAGCCCGGTAGGCGGGATGTAGAACCCTGGGTTTGGCGGATATCAGGCGTTGACCACCGGAATCTTCGCCGTGGCTTCGGAGATGCGATCGGCCGGATGGTCATAGTCCTCGAGGGTTCCCGAGTTGTAGGCGTCATAGGCGATCATGTCGAAGTGGCCGTGGCCGGAGAGGTTGAAGAGGATCACCTTCTCCTCGCCTGCCTCCTTCGCCCGTTCCGCCTCGAGCATGGCCGAGGCCACCGCGTGGGTGGGCTCGGGCCCGGGAACGATCCCCTCCGCCCTGGTGAAAGCCACCGCCTTCTTGAACGTCTCGGTCTGATGAAGCGCCTCGGCCTCGATCAGCCCCAACTCGTAGAGATGGGAGACGATCGGTGCCATCCCGTGATATCGAAGACCACCCGCATGGATCGGGTCGGGTATGAAGTCATGACCCAGGGTGTGCATCCGGATCAGCGGGGCCATCATCCCGGTGTCACCGAAGTCGTACCGGTATTCACCTTTGGTCAGGGACGGTGCCGCCGCCGGTTCCACTGCCCGGATCACCGGGTCCATGGTCCCCGCCAGCTTCTCCCTGACGAACGGGAAGGCGAGTCCGGCGAAGTTGGAGCCACCACCAGCACAGCCGATCACGACATCCGGCGTCTCCCCGACCATGGCGAGCTGCTTCAACGCCTCTTCGCCGATGATCGTCTGATGCAGCAGAACGAAGTCGAACACCGATCCGATGGCGTATTTGCTGTTCTCCCCGGTGACACAGGCCTCGATCGCTTCTGAGATGGCGATGCCGAGGCTGCCGGTCGAATCCGGCGATTCCTCCAACACCTTCCGACCGTATGCGGTCTGGGTGGACGGCGAAGGGTAGATGGTCGATCCAAAGGCCTCGATCAGGGCCTTGCGGTAGGGCTTCTGATCGTATGAAGCCCTCACCTGGAAGATCACCGCTTCGAGTCCGAATCGGGCTGCAGCGAACGCCACCGCAGATCCCCACTGACCGGCACCGGTCTCGGTGGTCAGTCGGGTGACCCCCGCCTTAGCGTTGTAGTACGCCTGGGGCACAGCGGTGTTGGGTTTGTGCGAACCCACCGGGCTGACCCCCTCGTACTTGTAATAGATGCGGGCCGGTCCACCAATGAGACGCTCCAGACCATGGGCCCGGTAGAGGGGACTGGGACGCCAGGATCTGTAGACCTCGCGAACCCCTTCGGGGATCTCGATGAACCGTTCCGGACTGACCACCTGGAGGATCAGATCCATCGGGAAGAGAGGGATCAGATCGTCGGGACCGATCGGCTGCAGAGTTCCCGGGTGGAGTGGCGGGGGCGGCATCGAAGGGAGGTCGGGGACGATGTTGTACCAGTGAGTCGGCATATCCGACTCGGGGAGGATGATCTTGGTCGCCATTGAATAAACCTAGTCCGCTCCACCGTCCAGTGGACCCGCCCGATTCGTCCTCCAGGCCCGAAGGCTGGAGGAAGGGGACCCCATGCCCGTAAGGGCGCGGGATAGAAGCCCTTCGTTCTCGCCACCGGAGGCCAGGGTCAGTCGGTCCCCCCGGGCCCAGCCAGGCCCACAGAAAGAACTCAGTCCTCGGTGGACACTTTCGCTTTGCGGGCGATCTCCTCGACGATGTCGGCGTTAGCCAGTGTGGTGACATCCCCGAGCTGGCGGTCCTCGGAAATGTCTTTGAGCAGTCTCCGCATGATCTTTCCGGACCTGGTCTTGGGAAGATCGCCGGTGAACACGATCGACTTGGGCTTGGCGATGGGGCCGAGTGTCGAGGCGACGTGCTCCCGAAGCTCGGCCAGCAGAGCGCCGTCGCCCTGGACCGACCCCCGGAGGGTGACGAAGGCGGCGATGGCCTGCCCGGTCAGTTCGTCCTTGCGACCCACCACGGCCGCCTCGGCGACAGCCGGATGACTGACCAGGGCGGATTCGACCTCCGTGGTGGAGATGTTGTGGCCGGCCACCAGCATGATGTCGTCCACCCTCCCCAGCAGCCAGAAATATCCGTCCTCATCCCGTTTCGCCCCGTCACCGGGGAAGTAGCGACCCGGGAATTTCGACCAGTAGGTGTCGACATACCGCTGATCGTCACCGTAGATCGTCCGGGCCATAGCGGGTGCGGGACTGGTCAGAACCAGGTATCCGCCACCGCCCAGGGGCACAGAATTGCCCTCGTCATCGACGACATCAGCGCCGATCCCGGGCAAGGGAACAGTCGCCGATCCGGGTTTGGTCGCGATCAGACCGGGTAGCGGGCTGATCATGATGGCGCCGGTCTCGGTCTGCCACCAGGTGTCCACCACCGGGCACTCACCACGCCCGATGTTCTCCCGATACCACATCCAAGCTTCGGGGTTGATCGGTTCTCCGACGGTCCCCAGCAACCGCAAAGAGGAGAGGTCGTGCCTCGCCGGGTACTCGTCACCCCATTTCATGAACGCCCTGATTGCGGTCGGAGCGGTGTAGAAGATGGTGACCCCATAGGTAGCGATGATCGACCACAGCCGGTCGAAATCGGGATAGTTGGGGGCTCCCTCGTAGATGACTCCGGTGGTCCGGTTGGCCAGCGGCCCGTACACGATGTAGCTGTGCCCGGTGACCCATCCGATGTCGGCGGCACACCAGTACACGTCACTGTCAGGCTTGATGTCGAACACCAGGGAATGGGTTGTGGTGACACCGGTCAGATAACCGCCCTGAGTGTGGACGATCCCCTTCGGTTTCCCGGTCGTGCCAGAGGTGTAGAGGATGTAGAGGGGATCTTCGGCGTTGAGGGCGACCGGCTCACATACATCGGACTGGCTCTCGACCAGGTCATGCCACCAGATGTCACGACCTTCGACCATGCTGACCTCGTGGCCGGTGCGTCGGAGAACGATTGTCTTCTCGACTTCGGGTGTGTGCTCCAACGCCCGATCCGTGTTCTCCTTCAATGGAACGATGTTGCCGCCACGCCACGCCCCGTCCTGGGTGATGACGATGCGAGCCCGGGCGTCGAGGATCCGGCTAGAGAGAGCCTCCGAGGAGAATCCACCGAAGACGACGGAATGAACCAGACCCAGCCGGGCACAGGCCAGCATGGCGATCGGCAACTCCGGAACCATCCCCATGTAGATGGCGACACGATCCCCCTTCTGGAGACCGAGACTCTTCAGAGCGTTGGCGAACCGGTTCACCTCGCCTGCCAGGTCGGAATAGGTGAGGGTGCGGGTGTCCCCCGGCTCACCGACCCAGTAGTAGGCAACCTGATCGCCATGATCGGCGAGATGGCGATCGAGACAGTTGTAGGAGAGATTCAGTTCACCATCGGCGAACCACTTGAAGAAGGGAGGATTGGAGTCGTCGAGAACCGCTGAGGGCTCTTTGAACCAGGTGATCCGTTTCAGAGCTTGGCGGTGCCAGAACCGGGGGCCTTCGGCCCCTGCCTGCTCGTAGATGCCGGGATCGGCGATCGAACCGGCTGCGAACCCGGAGGGAGGGGGAAAACTACGTCCCTCATAGAGCAGGTTCTCAAGTGTCTCCGACATCACTCCTCCTCGTCAGCCAGAACGGTGGAAGGTACCAGTCGACGTTGCCTGACCCACACCCCGAATCCGAGCACCGCCGACAGGTACATGACCACGTCACCCATCTGAGCGTATATCGACGTCTCCCATCCCGGCATCAGGTCCCCGTAGACGATCGTCGCTTCACCCAAGCCCGTCTTCGGGGTGAGGAACGCGCCGGTGTGATCGATCAGCACTGACTTCCCGGTTACGGCGGCATGAATCACCGGGACCTGCAGTTCGGCGGCACGCATCCGGGTCATCCCGGTGAACTGTTCGGCGGTCGGTGAGGTCGGCCCGTACGACTCATTGTTGGTGGCCACCACCATGACCCGCGCACCCTCGCGGGCGTGGGCTCGTGCGTACCGGGAGAAGCCACCCTCCCAGGAGATCACCGAGCCGAGCCGCATCGGTCCGCCATCAGTGGTGGGATCGTCGACTTCGAATACGACCGGGCCGTCCCCGGGAATCATGTCCCGGGGAACCCGTCTGAGCTCGGGGATGAGACGGGTGAAGAAGGCCCTGGCAGGAATCCACTCGCCGAACGGGACGGGAAGCTGCTTGTGATACTCACCCACGATTTCGCCTGCCGGGTTGAACAACACGTTCACATTTACCCAGTGGGTGTCGTTGAGGGGGCGGTCACCCCCGACCAAGATCCAGGCACCGATCCGTCGGGCTTCGGCTGCGATCAATTGGGCGATCTCCGGGTTCCGGACCGGGTCGGCGTTGGTGGAACCCGTCGAACTCTCCGACCAGACCACCAGACCGACCCTGCCCGCAGGAATCGTCCTGGTGAGTTCGAGATGACGTTCGAAGGTGCGGAGCCGCTGATCGGGTGGACAGTCCTCGAATGGACAGGGACTGGACCCCTGCACGATCGCCACCGGATGCCTGACACCGTCGTCGACCACCGGGTTGAGCAGGGCGAGCCCGACGGCGACTAGGACCGGGATCAGAACGGTGAGCCGTGTGGTCCGGGAGGACTCCCGTTCGAACTCCAGCACCAGGAGCGCGGCCACGGCGACCGCCACCATGGTCAGACCGCTGGTCCCGATGATCGGCGCCAGGGCCCGAGCCCAGACCATGGCGTACCCGGTGGCGCCCCACTCGGTGCCGCCGAAAGGAATGAGATAGCGGATCAGTTCCATCACCGCCCAGCCGCCGATGGCGAGAAGCAGCCACGCCGCACCGTTGACCTTGCGAAAGCGGGAGATCCACCAGGCAAAGGCACCGGTGAACAAGGCCTGCACCGGGATCAGGGCCAGGGCGGTCCAATGGAGGAGAGAGAGCCACCACATCAGCCCACCCCAGAAGACCAACCCGAACAGGTATCCCACCAGGAACCCGGTGGCGGGTCTCCTGACACTCCGGATCGCCCGCAGGAAAAGGGCGATCCCGGGAAGTATCAGAGGCCCCCATCCGAAAGGGGGGAAAGCAAGCACCGACACGGCGGCTCCTACCACCGCCAGGAGGAACGGTTTCACGGCAGCAAGGTACTTGTAGTCCGGTCGATAAGCATGAGAAGCATCTCCGGTCCCGCCTGACAGACCGCCATCTATCGTTGCCGCCATCTCCCGGGGAGAAGAGCGCACTGCCTCCTTTGGAGTCTTTGGAACACGGGTACAGGTACCCGGTGAGTGGAGTGATAGAGCATGTGGGAAGGTGATGTCTGGGTAGCGCAGAAGGCGGCACGTGCCGGCGTTGACGTCGTCCAGACGGGCTTCTTCAGTACCACCGGTGTCGAATTCAAGGGCGCGGCCAATCCGGTGACCGAGGTCGACATCGCTTCGGAGAAGGCGATCACCACAGTCATAGCCGGACACTTCCCTCAGGATTCCATCCTCGCCGAGGAGGGCGGTGGTGCCGACTGGCGGTCGGGACGTGTCTGGATCGTCGACCCACTGGACGGCACCGTCAACTTCATTCACGGGATCCCCCAGGTCTCGGTCACGGTCGCGCTTTGGAACGATGGGGAACCCGTGGTCGGTGTGACCATTGATGTGGCCACCAATGAGGAATGGGTCGCCGTCAAGGGTGGAGGTGCCACCCTCAACGGTCAGCCGATCCATGTGTCGACAATTTCACAAACCGAGAAGGCCCTGATCCTCAGTGGATTCCCTTATGACCAGGCCGACCACTCCACCTCGTATCTCGATCTCACCAGAGAACTCCTCGCCGGGACGATGGTGGTGCGGGTAATGGGGTCTGCGGCCCTCGACCTGGCCTGGGTAGCTGCCGGGCGTGCTGACGGATACTGCGAACACGGTGGCCCGGAAGGGATCAAACCCTGGGACATGGCGGCAGGTGCCCTCATGGTCACCGAGGCCGGCGGTCGCTTCACCGACCATCTCGGGGAG
This sequence comes from uncultured Acidimicrobiaceae bacterium, assembly GCA_964400035.1. Classification (GTDB taxonomy): domain Bacteria; phylum Actinomycetota; class Acidimicrobiia; order Spongiisociales; family ZC4RG35; genus ZC4RG35. The sequence continues at coordinate 41,753 of CAYNSP010000003.1, forward strand.
CCGCATCGGTTGGACTCACCGGTATTCGTTGCCAGCAACGGAATCATCCACGACGACCTCCTCGACATCGCCCGCCGGACCCTCCCCGAGCACCTCCGATGACCTACCACGACCACCACCTTCACCCAATGGGTTATGTGGGGATGGTTCTCGGGTTGGACCTGTTCGACGCCCGGAACCTCGAGGATCTGTTGGATCGGGTTAGCCGACATTCGGACCGGATCGAGGGGGCAGTGGTCGGCACCCGGATCAATGACGAATCCCTGATGGAAAACCGACTCCCCCGCGCCGACGACATCGACGGGATCGCACCCGATCGCCCGGTACTGCTGTACAGGTACTGCGGTCACATTGCCATCGCCAATTCGGCCGCACTGGCCCTGGCCGGGATTGATCGCGACACATCCGACCCCGAAGGCGGTCTGATCGATCGATACCCGGACGGTCGGCCCACCGGGGTGCTCCGGGAGACCGCCATCGATCTTGTGTCGAACAAGGTGGCCGGCCTGGTCCGTCCGCCCACCGACGACATGGTGATTGAGGCCCTGGCGACTCTTCCCGCGATGGGGATCGGCTCGGTCACCGGGATGGTTCACTACGACTCGGACATCTGGGGGAACTCGAGCGAGTTGTCCGAGTTGATCCGGCTGGCCCCGAGACTGCCCATCGATGTAGACGTGGTGGTGATCACCCGAAGCCCGGCTGAACTCAGTGACGCCCGTGAGCGTCTGGATCGTGCCGGAGGGCGGGTGAAGTTTCACGGATGGAAGGACTTCTCCGATGGGAGTCTCGGGGGACATACCGCCGCCATGTATGAACCTTTCGCCGACCGTCCGGACACTGTCGGGACCGTCCGGCTCGACCACGCCCTGGCGATCGAGATGGGTCTCACCTCTACCTCGATGGGTGGTGTCGCCGCCATCCATGCGATCGGGGACCGGGCCAACGACCTGGTCCTCGATGTCATGGAGGAATTGATCGGAGCCGGTGCCGATCCGTCTCTGCTCCGGGTCGAGCACGCCTCAGTCCTCACTGACCGCACCATCGACCGATTTGCCGGGCTGGGGGTCACCGCCTCAGTCCAACCCGCCTTCCTCGCCTCCGAAGAGACATGGCTGGAGAAGCGTCTCGGATCGGAGCGGATGAACCGCGCCTATCCGTTCAGGTCGTTGTTCGAAGCCGGAGTGCCACTGCTCGGAGGCAGCGACGCCCCGGTGGAGCACCCCGATCCGGAGGTTGGCATCACCGCCGCGGTCAATCGCCACAACATCAACCCCGATCAGGCCCTCACCAGGGAACAGGCGGAAACCCTGTTCCAACCCCCACCCCATCGGCGGTCGTAGACCCCCCGAGAAGCGGATAACGGATCTCGAGCTTCCTGCCGGGGACTGCCTACTCTCCCGCCGATGTGGTCACTCTCCCCTGATATCCACCATCTCAACCATGGCTCGTTTGGTGCCGTCCCGATCCCGGTGCAGGCAGCACAGACGAGGTGGAAGGAACGATGGGAGGAGGCGACGACAAGGTTCATCTAGGTCGAATACCAGCCCGCACTCGACGAGGCGCGACGGGCGGTGGCAGGGTTCGTAGGTGCTTCCGAGGAAGGTCTCGCATTTATTCGCAACACCACGACCGGGATCGCAGGGGTGGTCCGATCGATCGAGACCTGGCTCAACCCGGACGACGAGATCCTCACTACCACACAGGCGTACAACGCGGTCCGTCAGACCCTCGAATTCACCGCAGGCAGAACCGGGGCCAGGGTGGTAGCAGTAGAAATCCCCCTGCAGATCAGTGGTCCCGGGGAAGTCACCAGCCGGATCCTCGATGCGGTGACGGACCGAACCCGGGTGGCGGTCATCGATCACATCTCCTCACCGACGGGCCAGGTCTTTCCGATCGGAGAGATCGTCTCGAACCTCGAACCCGCCGTCCCCGTCATCGTCGATGGTGCCCACGCACCCGGCCAGGTCCCACTTTCGATCGATGCGCTCGGCGCATCCTGGTATGCGGGGAATCTGCACAAATGGGTGTGTGCACCCCGCGGGGCCGGCTTCCTGGTCACCCGCTCCGACCGGATCGACGAGACCTACCCCGTGGTCATCTCCCACGGGTGGTCGGCTCCCCCCGGCCCCCAGCGATACCGGGCCCTGTTCGACTGGTTGGGGACCGATGATCCCTCAGCATGCCTGTCAGCCCCGGATGCGATCCGGGTCGTGGCCTCGCTGGAGCCGGATGGATGGGAGGGAGTGATGGCCCGCAACCACAACCTCGTCATGGCCGCCCGGGAGGTCCTGTGCGACGCCCTCGGTGTTGAACCTCCCTATCCGGAATCGATGGTCGGCTCGATGGCGGCGATCCCCCTACCCGACCGGTCCGGTGAGCCGTCGGCCGACTTCATCTCCCCGATGAGCATGGAGCTCCTCTCAGCCGGTTTCGAGGTACCGGTG
>CAYNSP010000004.1:0-38152 GCA_964400035.1 uncultured Acidimicrobiaceae bacterium
TTACCCGGTAGACCCGAATCTAAACTGCCTCGTGGTAGTACCGGCTCTGGCCTAGGCTTTACCGCAATGCCCGCTGCCCATGGTCAGGGAGAGTTCGGGGCTGAGCCACCCCGGTACCTAACCCGTTCGCTGACTGTCGCCGTCGTTGCCGCGGCGTCGTTGGTCGTGGTCCTTGGATTTGTCCAGATAGTGAGCTGGCTCTTCGAAGCCCCACAGGTGCTCGCCGGGGCACTGTCTCCCGGTGGGGGACAGGCCGTCGGGACCGATGGCACCACCACGACAACGTCTCCTGCCCCGACCGTCCCCCCGTCCACTACGCCCACCACGCTCCCCATACCCACCACTCCGAACGCGTATGTGGTGCCGGTCATAGAACCACAGGTGGCGGCCAAGCAACTGGCGGTGGATATCGCCTTGCATCTGACCAACTACGAGGCAGGCGTCGTCTATATCGACCATGTGCGGGGGTTGGTCCCTCCCCACGGGCTCAACGCCCTCCTCAACGCCAGCGGCCCGTTGGTCCACGCCGGCCACTGGTCTCGCGGCGAAGTCATCTACCCGCAGTTGGGCGGCTTCCGCAACAACAAGATGTCGGTGATGGTGGTCACCAAGCAGACCATTGGAATCGGTGACGATCCCACCCAGGAGCTGATCAGGGTTCTGGACATCCGCCTGGTCAAACAGGGTGCGATATGGGTCTTCGATCATCTCAGCTCGGCAGGTGGCACTTTCGACAACCCGGCGGCTCTGCGTCTCGCCCATCAGGTGACGAATGACCCCAGGATCGAAATGCCCGACTCGGCCCGTCTCGACATTCTTAGAGGGATGGTTTCACCGACTCTCCTCGAACTCATGCTCGAGATTGCCGACGTCACCCCGTTCGGGGTCGCGGTGCTGTCGACCGGACACCCCTATAACGTTTTCGAGACCGACCGACAGAGCCACCACACCATCGGTCGGGCAGTCGACATCTACCGGGTCGGTGACCTGCCCGTGGTCGAGGACCGCGCTGCAGAGGGATCGTCGGCTCGGTCACTCATCGAATGGCTCTACACCCATCCGTCGGTCCGTCAGGTCGGTGGACCCTGGGACATCGACGGACCCGCCTCGTCGAGGTCATTCACCGATGCGGTCCACCAGGACCACATCCACGTCGCCGTCAACGGCTAACGCGGGTCGGTAGCGAACCAGCGCAACGCCGGGCCGTAGACCATCTCGTGACCTGCCCGGAACAGTACGAAGAGCTTCGATCCCGAAGATCGGGCAATGGCGACTCCCGGATCGCCCCTTCCGAAGAAGTGCTCGGCGGTCACCGGATCGGTGATCGACTCCGGCACCCTTCCCCTCCGCAGCACATCCAGTTGCGCCTCTGAGAAGCGGTCGGTGCCGTCCGCCAGTTGATTGAAGGCCATGGCAGCCTGGCTGGGTGGTACCAAGGTGTCGGCGATACCCTGACCGATCAGGACCGGGATGCCTCTGGCGCCGTCAAGATAGGTGAGGGGACTCCGCTTGAGACACTCTGCCCGGGCTGTGTCGCTGGTCTCAGGATTGCCACCGCAGCCGGTCCTGACATGACGGGAGTACTTCTCCTGACCTTGGGTCCGGTTGTGAAAGTGGAAGTCGACGAGGTCGTATACCGGGGTCCATGAGGCGGCGGCGGTGATCCGATCGGGGTGACGGCCCGCAATGAGGAGCGACATCATTCCGCCACCGGAGAACCCCACCAGATAGACCCGATCCGGGTTGACACCACCTTGTGTGATCGCCCAATCGATTGCATCGATCACGTCCTGGACCGAGGGTTCGGAGCCCATGGACTCGGCGCGGTCAAACGAGCCTCTGAAGTTGGGGGCGATAAAGGCCCAACCATTCTCCTTCGCCCACATGGCAAACGGGATGCTGGCGTGCTGGTCATATCCGGTACTCCACGAATGGAGTGCCACGAGGAGCGGGCGATTCCAGTCACCCGACGGGGGAACCCAGAAGGCAGGCTGCTGGTGCCCGTCGGCGGTCGATGGGATCCTCACATCCTGGACCCCGGGTACCGACCTGTTCCACAGGCTTGCCCCCGATGAGACATAGCTCTCGGCGAAGTCGAGGACCGTGTTGATCCCCCGCAGTGAATCGAAGCTGGCGGGTGGCTCCGGCGTGGTCGTGGTTGTGGGGCCGGGTGTCGTGGTCACGGTGGAAGTCACGACTGTGGTGGTGCTGGTAGTCGTGGTCCCGACTAAAGATGTCGTGGTCGAATCCCCTGGAGTCGTACCGTTGTCACCACATGCGGCGACAATTACCAGCATGAGCGCACACAGAACCGCAGCCTTGCGTGGGTTCCCGGCCCGACTTTCCCGGCTCCCCGGCGTTCTATCCAATTTCATCACCCGGCATATTCATCACTTTCGGGGGGTAATAGTCTTAACCGGGCACCTTTAGGGGGAGAGAAAGACACAGGATGGAAAGGATTCGTGGTCTAGACGGTCTCCGTGCCCTGGCGATCGTCATGGTCATGGGATACCACGCCTCCCGACCGGCGGTACCCGCAGGCTTCTGGGGTGTGATCCTCTTCTTCGTCCTCTCCGGCTATCTGATCACCAATCTGTTGTGCGCCGAGGTTGATCGTAGAGGTCGGATACGCATCGGTAGTTTCTATTGGAAGCGGGCCCTCCGACTGCTCCCCGCACTGATCATCGTCTCCATCCTGGCCCTCCTCCTTGGTGCCACCTGGGGCAATGTGATCCCGGCGTTGGGTTATTACGCCAACTACGCCCGGATCGCCGGGGTCGACCTGGGAATGATGACCCACACCTGGTCCCTGGTGGTCGAGGAGCACTTCTACCTGCTCTGGCCTCTGGTGATCGCCGCCACCCCGGCGCGATCGAGGGTGAAGGTGATCGGTCTGATCTTCGCCGCATCGATGGTCTGGAGGGCGATCGCGGTCGGGGTGACATCTCCGGCATGGGTCTACAACGCCACCGATACCAACGCTGCGGCACTGCTCGCCGGATGCTTTCTCGCTGTGACCAAACTGCCGAAGTGGCGGGTGTCGGCACTGGCCACACCAGCGCTGATCGGTCTGATGTTCCTCCCCATCTTCGGACACGAAGGGCCCCTGTTTCTCTGGGGGAGCATGGTCGCAACTGCCCTCGGCGTGTTCGCGGTGCAACACGCCACCACCGGCCCCGTCTATCTCGAGTGGAAACCGGTGGCATGGGTCGGGAAGATCTCGTACGGCCTTTACCTCTGGCACTACGTCCTGTTCCGTAGCGGAATGTCCCTGCCCCTCGCCGTGGTTCTCACTGTTGTCGGTGCGGCCGCCTCCTGGTATCTGGTCGAGGAGCCCATCCGACGCTGGCGGGTCCGTGGCGAGAAGCGCCGTCGGGAGGCCGAGGAGGCCGGGGTCCGATCGGGTATTGACCCGGAGACGCCCGTACAATCGCTCAGTCCGGGCGTTTAGCTCAGTTGGCTAGAGCACTGCCCTTACAAGGCAGGGGTCGGCGGTTCGAGTCCGTCAACGCCCACTTCACCTGAGACCCATCAGCATCTGGTCGACGGGGGCGAAGTCGTCCGTGAGCAGCAGCCCTCCGGCTGCCCAATCTGCGAGCTCGGCACCATAGATCGCGGCCTCACCGTCCCCTCGTCGGGCGAGTGCCAGTTCGATTGCAGCCAGGTCGAATGTGGCGTCGGAGGCGGCGAAGACGAAATTGCCACCCGAGCCGTCCAGGTATGACCGGGGTGCCAGCAGGACGACATGGTCGAACACCGAGGCCAGGGTCCGGGCTGTGGATCGGGCGAAACGGCTCGGCCCGTAGTCGATCACATTCATCAGGTAGACACCATCGGCGGTGAGAACCCGCTGGATCTCCCGGACATACTCGACCGTGGTCAGGTGCCAGGGGACGGACAGGCCGCTGAAGGCATCACCCATCACCACATCCGCTGAGCTGCTGGCAACCTCTCTCAGTGAGAGCCTGGCGTCCTCCACCACCACATTCACGTTATCGTGCAGGGCGAGATGTTTCCGGGCGATGTCGACCACGCCCCCGTCGATCTCCAGAACCGTGTTGGTGCTGCCCGGTCGGGTTGCTTCGATGTAACCGGGGAAGGTCATCCCGCCACCACCGATCGAGACCATGGCCACCGGGCCGGGTGGCCCTTGGACCTCGAGGACGTCGGCCATCACCCGGATGTAACGGAAGTGGAGGTAGGTCGGATCGGCGATATCGACATAGCTGTTGTGCAGGCGGTCGAGGAGGAGGGTGCGGCCGGTCGGTCGTTCCTCGTCGACGAGGACGATGGCGCAGTGGTAGGTGGTCTCGTACTGGCAGGGACCGGGGACCAGGATCAACGTCGTCCCGAGAATGAGAGCGGCAGCTCCGGCCCCGATCGAACGGGAGGTTGACCTACGGAACCACATGACCACCCCGACTGCACAGAGCAGTCCACCGACGACGGCGACGATCGGGCGGGTCGGGTAGTTGGCGACCAGGAAGAACCCGGTCATGAAACTGCCGAGGATGGCCCCTGCGGTGCCAACGGCGGAGTATGACCCGACCACCGCCCCGGTCTGATCCAGGGACTGGAGGCGGATCTTGACCACCAGAGGGGGGATCGTGGAGAGGAGGGCGGCGGGCACGAGGAATCCGATTGCAGACGCACCCACGATGGAGACGACATCGTTGGACAGCGAAGGACCGACGAGATCGATCAGCAGGGGCGATGCCATGGCAGTCAGCCCTCCCACGATCAGCATCGCACCGATCAGACTTCTCGGGTCGGTCCGGTCGGCGAGTCTGCCCCCGAGCCAGGCCCCGACCGAGATCCCGGCGAGGACGACGCCGACGACACCGGTGAACACCGGGAGACTGCTCCCGAGGTGGGGGGCAAGCATTCGGACCGCCAGGATCTCGATGACCAGGACCGAGGCGGAGGTGAAGAAGACGAGAAGGCGGGCAGTGCGTTGGGTCAAGATGCTCCCAGGATAAGACCCGGTTGGGAGGGCCGTTAGCCCCTAGTCCGGACCGGGAGATGCGACCATTGTTCAAGGTATGGTCCCCTGGTTGGACCCCAAGACAGGCTTCAGAGAATCGAGAGAAAGGGTCGAACGTGACAGAAAAGACGCTGATAGTTGTCGGTGTTGACGGGAGCGAGCATTCCGCCACTGCACTCCGCCGTGCTGTCGAGGAGGCCCGGGTATGGAATGCCGATCTTCAAGTCGTCCATGTGACCGACTTCACCCTGGCGTTCCACTTCGTGGCCGACACGGTCGTGGTCGACGTGGCTGAGCTGGCCAGGATCCAACGGGATGCCGTCTGGGCAGCCACCGACGAGATCCTCGACGAACTCGACTACAAGGTGACCAAGGTCGATCTCGAGGGTTACCCGGCCGACACGCTGGTTGACTACTGCAGCGAGCAGGAAGCCGATCTCCTGGTCCTGGGGACCCGGGGTCGGGGACGTCTCGCCTCCACCCTGTTGGGTTCCACCAGCATGCGGGCCCTGGAACAGTCCAGCTGCGACGTCCTCATTGCCAAACCCCGGTAACGATCCGGGTTCTGGCTGAGTACGACTGTCGCACACGCAGGTACCCTGCGTGATTCATGATCGACACCAAACTCAGCGATCTCCTCGAATTGCAGCTGTTAGACAGCGAGATCGATCGTCTCCTCGAGAGGCGTCAGTCCCTGCCCGAGTTGGCGGACTACAAGAGCGTCCACGAACAGGAGGCCGCCCTCAAAGCCGAGCGTGACGGAAAGGCGGAGACCCTCCGCCAGATGGAACGCGATCTGGACAAGTCCGAAGGCGAACTCGAGATCCTCGAGACCAAGCTCAAAGAGACTGAGACCCGCCTCTTTGCGGGCGGTATGAGCTCCAGGGAGACCGAGTACATGCGACTCGAAGTTCAGAGTCTTCAAGGTCAGAGGGAGGCGATGGAGGTTCGTGTCCTCCAGATGCTCGACGACATCGAACCGGCCCGTGAGGCGGTCGAAGACCTCGATGCCCAACTCTCCCGGCTTGCCACCGAGAAGGCGCGGCTGGATAGTGAGATCAAGGCGGCCTGGAAGGTGATCGACACCGATATCGGCAAACAGGAGGCGAAGAAGGCTGAGGCGGTCAAACCGATCTCCGAGGATCTGCTCGACATGTACGAGAAGTTGCGGGGCCTCAAGGAGGGTGTGGCGATCGCCGCCTACGAGCACGGGGTGTGTGGCGGGTGCCACATGACCCTGTCACCGGCCGAGCACGAAGAGGTCTTCGCTGAGGAGATCCCACGATGCGTCCACTGCCGCCGGATCCTCGTCGCCTGAATGCTGTTCTGGCACCTCGGCGGAGCCCTCTGGTTGTTCCGATGGATCTTCCGCGATCCCAAAGTGGATGTCCGGTTCCTGCTCTTCGGTGCAATCCTGCCCGATCTCGTCGACCTGCCCCTGGGCACGCTGATCCTCGCCTCCCGCTACTCAACCGGAGAGCTCTGGTTCCATTCCTTGACCGTCGCTGCCGTCTACATGGTGGCGGTGCTGCTCCTCACCAGGAGGGGGCGGCGACGTCGAGCGTTCATGGCGGTGGGGGTGGGCTGGTTGTTTCATCTCCTCGTCGGTGGCATGTGGACCAACCAGGAGGTGTTCCTATGGCCATTCTTCGGGGACATCCCCGCAGGGGAGGCACCGTTCTGGCCTCTCGCCTGGGAACGGGCGATGTCCGACCCGTGGCGATGGGTGAAGGAGGCGGTTGGCCTGTCCTATCTGATCTGGCTTTGGGTGAGACTCGGCCTCGGCTCCCCGGCCACCCGCCAGCAGGTATTGACCACCGGAAGGCTGCCTGACAATGCGTAGATGGGTAATCCTCGCACTGCTACTGGCGATTGCAGCCTGCAACGGGGATTCGACGGAACCGGATCCCGATGAGGAGGTCACGGCGCAATCGGCAAGCGAGGCGGTCACCCTTCTCGTCAGCTACTTCGAGGTGCCCGACTTCGATGCGGCGGCCCGGTTGGGTTACCCCGGGCAGGCGGCCCTGGCATCCCTGGCGGAGGGGGCCAGCTTCGCCGAGGTGGCGGCCGCATTGCGTGATGGGGACGACGCAATCGCCGCCAACTTCTGGGCCGGTTTCGCCCAGGGGGCCGGTTCCTTCCTCAGTGGCGGTGTCGAAGTATCCGACGGCCAGAACGTGACCATCGACCGGGTCGAGTTCGGTGTCGCCAATGTCATGTCGGGCGAAGTGGGGGAGCGGACGGTGATCACCCGTACCGATGATGGCCATCGGGTCGACCTCTTCGCCTCCTTCGGTGCCGGTCTCGCCCCGCAGATGATCCCGGCCGTGGAGCGACTCCTCAACGTCCGTAACGAGGACTCCACCTTGATCCTGGGAGAACTGAATGAGATCGTGCCGTCCCTGGTCCTGGCGTCGCGTCAGGAGTGGGTCCCGCCGGCGGCGGCTCTGGAGATCGTCCGGCTCGTCGAACTGATAACCCGGACCAGATAGGTCAGTCCCGCAGGGCGGGTAGGACGTCGCGTCCCAGCATTTCGATCAGGGCCGGCTGATCGATCGCTGCCATCTGGAAGGTGACGATGTCGGCGTCGACCATCCCACAGAGCGGGCGGTAGGCGTCGATGATCTCCGCCGCCGAGCTGACGATCTTGTAGCTGCCCAGGACCTCCGAGCGGGGCATGCCATCCGCCCTCTCCCGTAGGGTCTGGGGATCAACCGCCTCGAGACGGCCGGGTGCCCTGAGCCCCCTCCAGGAGGTGAGAGCTTCCCAGGCCTCGTCTTCGTCGGCGGCGAACAGGGTCCATCTCGTGGCCAGCACCGAAGGCTGGGGACGACCGGCCTCGGCGGCGGCGGCACGCATCGGTTCGATCACCTGGGTCCGGGTGGTGTCGGGATCTTTTACGGAGGTGATCACACCCTGGGCGAGTTCCCCGGCGAGCGCCGCTGACTTGGGAGCACCGGCCGCCAGGTAGATGGGGACGGGTCCGAAAGGTGGGGAGTAGAGGCGGGCACGATCCGTCGTGTAGTAGGTCCCGTCGTAGCTCAACTTCTCACCGTCGAGAAGCCGGCGGATGATCTCGAGGGCCTCCCGCATCCGGGCGTTGCGTTCCGCATACGCCGGAAACTGGTATCCCAGAGGTCCCTCATTGATGTTCTCGCCGGTTCCCACCCCGAGGATGAATCTCCCCCCGGATAGCCGGTCCAGGGTCGCAGCTGCCTGGGCGACGACAGCGGGGTGGAATCGGAAGAGGGGAGTGGTGACACCGGTGGCGAACTCCAGGTTGGTGGTGGCGGCCGCCATCGCCCCGATGGTGGCGAAGGCGAACCCGGATGCGGACACGTCATCGACCCACGGGTGGAAGTGTTCGGAAACGACCACCATGTCGAATCCGGCCTTCTCGGCGAGTACGGCATGTTCGACCAACTGTTCGGGATGCCACTGCTCGTGGCCGCAGAAGTAGGCGAATCTGGTCATTGGTAACTGATGTAGACCGGAACCGGGGTCCGGTTGAGCACGTCGGCGGCAGGATAGGGGCCGTTGGGGTGGTCCCGGACGAAGAAGTTCTTCCAACCCCACTTCCAGTGGTTGTTCTGGGTGCCGCTGGTGACCCCACGCCAGGTGCTCTCCTTGACGGAGAGGTTGCCCTGACCTTCTCCGTCCATCTGGATGACGACCTGCACTTCGGGCCGCTCGACCAGTTGTTCACGATTCTGGATCATGTCGAGACGGAACTGCTGAATGAGTATCAGCTTCTGGGGCAGTCCGTTCTCCTTCACCAGGTCGGCAACCCATTCGATCACCTCATTGATCTCCGCTGCGGTGACCGTACCCACCCGGTTGAACTCGGTCTGGTTGGGCCAACCGCACCGCCACTCGGGGTCTATGGCCAGCCCCACATGGGGGAGTCTGAGGATTTCTTCATAGGACATTGCGTGTTCGATGAATCGATCCGAGCCGGGTTGGAGGTCGAGCATGACGTACCCGCCGTTAGCGGCAGCGACATCGATTCCCTCCTGAAGGACTTCGATCGAGGTGCGGGAGCTACGACAACCCGGATGGGCGACGCTGGCGATGTAGTTGAAGGTGGGTACGACATGGGCACCGTCGATGGCGTAGCTCTCCAGAAGGCCTGGGGGCACGGTGCCCCGACACGGTGAGGGGAGGCACCGACTGGAGGAATAGCCGGTGAGGACCCCGCCCTCCCTCATCATGGTCAGAGCTTGTTGAGGTGTGACCTGACCCATCGCTCCGAGTGTCTGGGAGCGGGGGTGCCCGTAGAAGGCGACAAACCGGCGTGGTCGGTCCTCAGGGAAGAGTTCGAACCCTCCGCCGGGCAGTTCCACCCCGTTGACGATGGTGCGCAGCTTCCAATCGTCCAGGGTGGTGGCAGTGCCGATCAGCCTGATCGGCCGCTCGGGGTACCCGGAAAGGGCTGATGCGACTTCAGGATGACGGAACAGGTCGTCCAACTCGGCGGCGACCACTGAGGCCCCCACGGCGTGGGTTACGGCTGATGTGAAGAGGATGGTGACCGGGTCGGAGGCCTCCACCATCCAGATCGGGCCGCTTCCGCCGATTTCCGCCAACCCTTCCACCAGCGCGGACGTGTCGATCGAAGGTGGTGGGGCTTCATTGGAGATCGTCCCACCAGGGCGTGCTACCCGATCGCCGGCCACGATCGCCGCCACGGTCTCCACGATCCCGGCTGCGTCGGGGGTCGAGTTGAGATCGACGAAGCGGGTCGTTCCCAGGGCTGACGCCGTCGCCTCGATCGCCTGTGCGGTGTCGTATGTCTCCACCGTGGTGCCCGGTGGTACGAGAATCTCTACGTCACCGACGAGATGGACTGTCTGCGGGGCCAGACGACCGAGTTCGGCAGCGAGTCGAGGATGGGGGAAGAGAACCGGACCGCTGAGGGCTGCTGCAAGCTGCGCCGCTGCCATAGCCTCTACCAGGTCGTTTTCTCCGACGACCACCACCTGGCGGGCACATTGGAAGATCTCGCCGGACAGGACCATGGCGTCGGTGGCGCGGGCCCCACTGTCGATCGGCTCGCTCCCCGAAGTGACCTTGACGCACGCTCTCTCCGTGGTGGTTGTGGTGGGTCGGGTAGTCGTGGTGCTGTCCGGGGTGCCGGAGGGGATCAGACTGCACGCCGAAGCAAAGATGATGACAAGGAGCAGCGGAAGGTTCTTGGGGGTCTTCAAGACTACGGGGAGGGTACCGATCGCATCCGGTTGGACCAGGCTTTCCAGACGAGACCGCCGACGACCATGGCGACGCCCAGCACCCAGATCCTGACCGGTACGAACACCGAGAGGAACAGGCAGCTGGCCAGGCCCAGCCAGGCACTCACCCGGGTCCGATCGACGGCGATGGCGGAGAGATTGGTGATGGCGTAGTACAGAAGGACGGTCATCGCCGAGAAGCTCCAGGTCAGACCAATGTTGCCGATCAGCGTGGTGGCAGCGATCAGGATTCCGGTGAGGAGCACTGCGATCCGTGGCTGCTGCTTTGTGTCGAGGACTCCAAGCCGGGAGGGCATATCCCCGCGGCGACCCATCGCCAGCCAGACCCGGGACAGGCCAAGGATCAGATTGAGGAGCACCCCGAGCATGGCGCTGATGGCGGCGACCCGGATGGGGACTGCCATTTCGGGGAGCCTTATCCACGATCCCCACCGGGCACCTCCGAGCATCCGGCCCGCCCAGGCGATCCCGACGTACAGGACCGTGGCGATCAGCAGGGTGACCACCACGGCCCGGGGGATGGTCCGTTCCGGGTGGTGGACCTCCTCACCGAGGGTTGCTACCCGCCCGAAACCGGTGAACGCCACGAACAGGAATGCTGCGGCAGCCAGGACCGATGACAGAGGCTCTTCGGTTGTGCCCGAGGCGACACCGGTGTCGAAGAGGGGCAGGGCGATGAACCACACGATCCCGGTGATCGCCACACCGACCAGGATGATGTTTGCCACAGTGGTTCTGCGGAGACCGGCGAGCACCAGGGAGGTGAGGATCGCGACGACAAGCGGGGGTAGCCACCGCCCGTCCATCCCCAGGTAGAGGGCAACGCCGAGTGCCGCCGTCGCCGCCGAGGCAGTCTTGGCGAGCAGAAACACCCATCCTGCAGTGAAACCGAGCCACGGGTTGAGGGTTTCGTAGGCGTACTCGTAGGTTCCGCCGGCCACCGGAAAGCGGCCGGCGAGCATGGCGGAGGACAGGCCGCTGAACATGGCGATCCCGGCGGCCAGCGGGATTGCGAGGAGTACCCGATCGCCCCACATGGCCGATGCCAGAGCGATCGATACGAATGCACCGGTACCCAGAATCGATCCGAGTCCGGTGAGGATCGCCCCGCCGAGACCGATTTCGCGTTTGAGTCGGTCCATCAGAACAGGGTGTCGGGGTCGACCCGGTCATGGAGATGTGACCCGTTGTTGCGGACGGAGTTCACATCCTTGGACACCTGGTGTTCCATGACCTCGGCGTGATCTCCTGCCCGGAGGAGTTCAAGAGCGGTCTCGAGGTCTGTCATGTCCCGATCGAGCCATTGATCCCATAGGGAAGGGTCGAGCCGGACCGGCATCCGGTCGTGGATCCGGGCGATAGCCTGTTCGGCGGCCGTCGTGATGATGGCGCAGGTCCTCTGCCACAGACCGGTCTCGGGGTCCTTCCGGGACGACCAGATTCCGGCGAACACCATCGGATACCCATCGGCCCGGTAGATCCAGTGTGGTTTCCGACCCTCCTCGTGTGGGCCCCACTCGTAGAAGCCGTCGGCGGGTATGAGGAGACGCCGTTTGGAGAACGATTCACTGAAGGTGCGGTTGGTGGCGACCGTCTCGGCGCGGGCGTTGATATGAATGGCCTTGGTGTCGGTGGCCCAATGGGGGACCAGTCCCCATCGCATCGACCCCAGATTCCTCGCCCCGTCGCGCTCGTTGACCACGTAGATGGGATCGGTCGGGGCCACGTTCCAGCTCTTCTCAAGTGCTTCGGTAACCACTTCGTCCACGGCGAAGTACTCGGCGTAGAAGTCGAGGTCACCGGTGATGGAGAAGCGGCCGCACATGACGCGTCGAGGTTAAAGCCCACCGGAGTGCTGCGGCGACCCGGCCGTGAAACGAAGGAGGCCCCTGTTCGGGGCCTCCTCCCACGCATGCGAGTCCGTCTGTAAGCCGGATTCTGTCGTTGTACGGTCATCCATCTGGGCCAGCCGTTACCGGCTGGCTCATGCGGCCTACCCGGGACTTGATCGGCGGGCAACCGGCGTCCCTGTTTGGCCTTGCTCCGGGTGGGGTTTACCGATCCATCACGGTTGCCCGTGATGCTGGTGGTCTCTTACACCACCGTTTCACCCTTGCCTGTACCGTAAAACGGTCATCGGCGGTCTGCTCTCTGCTGCACTTTCCGTCGGGTTGCCCCGCCTGGACGTTATCCAGCACCCTGCCCTGTGGAGTCCGGACTTTCCTCGGCCCGCTTGGGGCCGCGACCGTCCGACGGACTCGCCTGGTAATTGTACCTGTGGTCAACCCCTCCAGACCAGGGGTCATTCCGCTTTGCGGACTCCCGCCAGCCAACCGGTGAACCCCGACACGACGATCGACAGGAGAGCCAACCAAAGGATCGAACCGGGTCGGGCGTTGCTCCCGCCGAACCTGGCGATGAACATGACAACGAATGCCATGGCCAGACCGGTCACGGCACCGTGGAACCGCTCCGAGTGCGCCGCCTTCCGGCCCGCCAACCACCCACCCGCTGCAAGGCCGGTGAGGACACCAACGATGAGGCCGACATCGGCCCCCCAGTCAGCCCCGAGAAGCGTCAGGACAGAACCGATGACCAACCCGACGATCGATGCAGTGAGACCACCGGAGACGACACCCAACAGGATCGCTCCGGGGTTGAGGGCAGCCAGCACCCCCTGATCATGCCACCTGTGGGGAAATCCACGCTATCACGGCCGGCGGGGATAACTTCATAGGAGAAACCTTGGTGGCCGATCACGGGTCAAAAGGACGGTTATCACTAGTCAGGAGGTGAACGTGGTAATCAACAAGTATCTCGCAGAGGTGCTCGGCACTTTCATCCTGGTAGCCATGGGTTCCATGGCGATCCTCGCCGCATCGGAGACGGGTGCCGGGATCGTGGCTATCGCATTCGGGTTCGGTCTTGCCCTCTTGGCCGGTATCTGGGTGGTCGGACATGTCTCCGGCGCCCATTTCAACCCGGCCGTCACGTTGGCGATGCTCCTCGACGGGAGGATCACCCTCAGTGATGCGGTCGGGTACTGGATCGGCCAGTTCGTCGGTGGTCTTCTCGGTGCTCTGGCCATTCTCGGTGTGGCAGAAGGAGACTCTGCCGTTGTCGGGGGAACCATGACCGAATACGACAGCCTGCAGACTGCGATCGTGGCGGAGATCCTTCTCACCGCGGTCTTCGTCTGGGTGGTTATGGCGGCGGTGAAGCGGGGGACCAGTTACACCCCCGCGGCGATCGCCCTCACCCTGACGGCTGTCCACCTTGCCGGGATCCCGTTCTCGGGTGCTTCGGTGAATCCGGCCCGTTCCTTCGGTCCCGCAGTCATCGCCGGCGATCTGAGCCAGGTGGCCGTCTACATCTATGCCCCGTTGATCGGTGCCGTGGTGGCCTGGGGCCTCTACAGGATGTTCCGCGTCGACGACTGATCTATTGCAGCCCGGTTCCTCGTTCGATCGGGGGACCGGGCCCTGACAGCGCCCGGTTTACTCGGCCAGGTCTTCGAGGCCGAGTACCCAGCCGGCCGGGAGACTCCAATGCCTGGCTCCCCGGATCATTGACCCGACATAGTCTTTCCCGGGGCGATCGGTGTCCCCATTCGTCGGTGCCACGAAGGTCATGCAATCGTGTTTGTTGCCTTCGCGATCGACGGCCTTCTGTTCGAAGCTGACCTCCCGGCCGTTGCCGAGTTGGTCGACCAGGGATTCGACCTCGCCCTCGGGGATGCTGAACACTCCGCCCCAAACGGTGTGCCCTGACTCTCTTATCAGGGTGGCCCGGGGCTCGGATGAATCAGATACCACGAAAGCGAGTCGGGTCTCGGGGTAGTGGGCGGTGAAGAGGAACCGTGCGCCGGGGCATGCCTTCTCCATCCGGTCGGGATCGAGGGCAGCGTCATAGGCGAAGAAGAGGGTCTCGTTTGACACCGGAATGGAATTGTACCGCCCGAACCCCCGGTCTCCGGGTAGCCGGAGTTTGGGGTCGTCCCCTTCTACTGTTTACCGGGTGACCCGATGTGTCGTGGCCGTATTGCTGCTGCTCGCCGCCTGTACCACGGCGGGGGAGCCTTCGACGACTCCGGCCCCCTCGACGACGGCGACCACGAGTGCCACCACGACAGCCGCCCCGGTGTCCACGTCGACCACCGAACCCCCTGTCCTGGCTCCCGATTTCACATTGGCACTTGGTGATGGTGGCGAGTTCACCCTGACCGGAACGGACAAGCCCGTCTATCTGATCTTCTGGGCGGAGTGGTGCCCGGTGTGTCGCAAGGAGCTTCCGATGATCGACAGACTGGCTGCTGAATACTCCGATCGGGTCGATTTCGTGGCACCGGCGTGGAAGTCCTCCGAGGAGTTGACGAGACGGGCGGTCCCCGAGTTGATGCCTTCCGGAACGATCAAATGGGGTCTGGACAATGATCAGGTGATCTTCGCGCTCTACGAGGTGCCCTACCAGCCGGTCACCGTGCTCATCGACACCGACCGTCGTGTCATCGATGCCTGGGCCGGTGTCAGATCCGAAGCTCGGATACGGGAATTGCTGGATCGGGTGACGGGTGCTGCCGGATGAACATTCCTAAGGTGTGGTCCAGATGACCGGGATCGGAAGGTTTCTCAACCGGGCACACCGCTGGCAAGAAGAGTTGGAGACCCTCGAGATGGAGCTTCTCGACCCTGAAACCCGGCGGAACCAACGCCGTATCCAGGAGCTGCTCCGCGATGACTTCATCGAGTTCGGCAGCTCCGGGCGCGTCTATGACCGGTCGATGCTGATCGACATGTTCGCCACCGAACAGCAGGCGAAGGTCCTGATACGTGACTTCATCGTGCGCGAAGTAGCCGACAGTGTGGCCCTGGTCACATATCGGACCGTGGGCACCTCGGGTCAGGAGGCACGCCGCAGCTCGGTCTGGGTAAGGGAGGGCACGACCTGGAGGGTTGCGTTCCACCAGGGGACCCGAATCCCCAATTCGTGGGGACCCGTGTCCTGACCCGTGACGGCCATCGTTAACCGCGACGCACAGCACCGGTCAATCAGATGAGAAGGTTCGAATGGATCCTCCTCATCGTCGCCATCGTCGCCGTGGCGTGGCCCGTCCTGTTCGGTGTCCGACCCCGGCGTGGTGTCGTGGCGTTCGGAGCACTGATCGCAATCGTCGTCCAGATCCGTCTCGAGGGGTACCGGTGGCAGGTACTGCCCCTGTACCTCCTGGCGATCGGTCTCGCCGTCGGCGACGTCATCTTCGTCGACCGTCATCTGAAATGGACCAATCGGGTGTCCCGGGCTGGGTTCGGTCTGATCGGGTTGCTCGTCGTTTACCTCATCCCCACCCTCCTGCCGGTCCCCACCATCCCGCTTCCGACCGGAGGGATCCCGGTCGGGACAATCAGCGTCGAAGTGATCGACCCCGAACGCGAGGACGCCTACGGACCGGCCCCGGCGGAAGCGCGGCGACTCATGGTCCAGGTCTGGTACCCGGCGATCAACACATCGGGCCAGACGCCAGTGCTGTGGAGCGAGGACTGGGATGTGGTGGCCCCGGCGCTGTCCCGCCGGATCGGATTCCCATCCTGGTTCCTCGGTCACACCCGATTCAGCAGGGCCCATGCCGTCTCCACCGCCGGGGTCGCCCCCGGCACCTACCCGGTCGTGATCTACAGCCACGGCAACGGGGGGGTCAGGACCATCGCGGTCAATCAGATGGAGTCGCTCGCCTCCAACGGGTACATAGCCATCGCCATCGACCACGGTCACATCGCTGCTGCCACCCGGTTCCCGGACGGACACGTGGTCTATTACGACCCGGCTGCCCTGCCGTTGGAGGCCGAGGTCGGGGCTGAGGCCCATCTCGCCGCTGCAGACCGGCTCACCGAGGTCATGGCCGAGGACATCTCAACGGTGATCGACGCCCTGGAACTGGGAGCCGACGGACCCCTTGCTTTCGTGTCTGGAGCCGCAGATGTCTCCCGGATCGGACTCTTCGGGCACTCCGCCGGGGGTGGCGCGGCGGTTCGGGCGTGTCTGGTCGACGACAGGTGTGACGCCGTCCTGGGGTTTGACCCCTGGGTGGAGCCCTTCCCGGTCAGAGTGAATCGAATCAACCTGACCCGCCCCGCCCTCTTCATGCGATCGGAGGACTGGATCGACACCAGGAACGATGCCTTGCTCCGGGGGGTCGCAGGCAGGGGAGAGGCGATCACCTACTGGGTCGGTGTCGATGGCACCGCCCACAACGACTTCGTGATTACCCCACTGTTCTCCCCACTGGCATCACGACTCGGTCTCAAAGGCCCAATTCCGGCAGGTCGGATCATCCCGATCATCGACAACTACCTGATCGGCTTCTTCGACGTATTCCTCCTCGGGACCGGCTCGGCAGCCCTCGACACGGTGCGATTCCCCGAAGTAACGGTGGAGGTGATTGGCGGCTGAGTTCAGTCGGGGCGCTGTTGGGTGTCCCCGGTAACCGACTGTCCCGGACGCTCACCACGTTTGATGGCATCGATCGTGCTTCCCAGCACGAACGAATTCGCCTCGCCGATGATCTTGCCCACCACCACCCCGTCGGGGTCGATGAAGAAGGTCTCGGGGATCCCGAAGACCCCGAAGGCGATGGCGGTGCGACTTCCCGGGTCGGCCAGATAATGGGTCGAGCCTGACATTCCCTCCATTGCCAACCAGGCGAGGGTGACCTCAGGGTCCTCCTGGTAGGCGATCTGCACGAAGGTGACACCATCGCCGGCAAAGGCGTTGGAGGTGGCGACGAGATCGTCGTGTTCCTTCTGACACTCCAGACACCACTGGGCGAAGAAGTTGACCACGACGATGTCGCCCTTGAGGTCGGTCAGGCTCACATTCCCGGTCCCGTCGAGAGTCTCGAGGGTGAAGTCGGGCGCCGCTTTGCCAATGAGGGGCGAGGGGATGAAGGCCGGATCGTGTCCGAATCGGGAGGCAAGGACCACGGCCAGAGCGATGGTGGACAGGGCGACACCGTATCCGACCCAGCGGAGCCAGCGACCCTTCACGTGCATTCCTCCCCGGCCTGGATGGCCTGGAGGTCGGCGTTCACGGTGGTGCGTGTCGCCTCGGGGAGAGATGGGTCGGTGAGAAGACCGGTCAGGATGGATGAGGACTCTTCTCTATTGCCCGACCCGCACCAGAGGACCCGGCTCTTCAGGTATCTGGCTTCGACAGACGTGGGGTGGATGGCAAGTGCCTGGTCGAACAGACCGATCGCGGTCGACACTTCTCGGTTTCCGTCCCAGGCCATCCAACCGAGTCCGATCAACGCCTCCACGACCTGGTCGTCGCTGGCCCGTTCCGAACCGGCAACGTCGAAGTAGTGCTTGAAAGCCGAGCTGTACTCACCTTCCCTCAGGTAACGGTTGGCCAGATCAAGTCGCATCCCATCGATCTGGGGATGGTTCTGGTTGGTCGCGATCACCGCCTCCAGGGTCTGGTTGGACACCTCGTCGGGATTGGTCAACGCGGTGTCGACCAGCCCTCCGGCTGGCTCACGCTGCTGGAGCGAGAACCCGACGAGCACCACGACAGCGGTGGCGACGGCCACCAAACCCAACGCTCCGATGGCCCGTCGACCCCTGGGGGCGACTGGAGCGTCGTCGACGACGGGCTGGCGGCGCCACCAGACGATGATCACGATTCCGGCGATGAGAGCGACGAAGGGGGCGACCCAGAGGATCAGCGTGGGGCCGCTCACCGGAGGGTCGAGCAGAAGGGCCCCGGTGTAGGAGCTGAGAATCTCGTCGACGATCGCCGCATCCGTGGCACCTTCAGCAACCCGCTCCTCGATCAGCGCCATCATGTCGCGGGCCATCTGTGATGGGGAGTTGACGATCGACTCACCCTGACAGACAGGGCACATGATCGATGCACCCAGCCGCGCCGCTCGGTCCTCAGGTTGGTCCCCGGACATCACGACAAGCGTCAGCGCCGCGGCCATTGCCACCATGGCGACGACAAAGACCAGGTTGCGGGTGCGTTCAGACATCTGCGGTTGGACGATCCGCCGCTTCGCGCCGTTCCCGACGTCTCACCGCCACCGCCCAGAAACCACCGGCCGCTGTGGTGAATCCACCGATCCACAACAAGAGGATCATGGGGGATGTGTCGAATGTAAGGGTGGCGTTGTGGGTCTCGTCGAGATCGAGGAGCGTCACATACAGATCGCCGCTGAACCCGTGCATGACGTGCGGGGTTGGTATCGCCATCCCCCACGCCGGGTAGGTATTGAGTCGTGGCTCGAGGGTGGCGATCCGACCCGATGGCCTCTCCACCTTGAGACGAACACCGATCACCGAACGGTTCTCTTCACTTCTGGAGAAAGGTGAACCCTCGTAGGTGATCTGGAAGTCGGAGAAGACGATGACGTCTCCCGGTTCCATGACATGACTGGCATGCTCCGAGGTGTTGGCTGCGAATGCGATGCCGAGGGCGATCAGGACGACTCCGATATGGCTGAGTTGACCCGCCCAGAAAGCCTGATCGTTCTTGATCACCGTCGAGACCGCCTCCCAACGACCTTCGGTCCGTGCGGTGCGTCGGTTGGCTGCGAGTTCGAAGAGGAGTCCGATGATGCATCCGACCACGAAAACGCCGAGAACGACCGCCAGAACAACCCAACCGACCCGGGTGACGAGGAGAGCGGTGAGCAGACCTGCGGCAAGGGCGGTGGTGGCTGGCCCGCGGGTCCGGCGCCAGATCAGCCCGGGTGGGCCGCCACCCCATGGGGTGACCGGTCCGAAACCCATGATCAGGAGCAAACCGAAAGTCAGCGGGACGGCCAGACGGTTGAAGAACGGGCCCCTCACACCCGCCCGCTCGCCGGTGAATGCTTCGAGGAGTATCGGATAGGTGGTGCCGATCAAGACCACGAACGCATACACGGTCAGAAGGAGGTTGTTGGCCAGGAACGTGCCCTCCCGGGAGACCAGGCTTCCGATCCTGGGCGCCGATGCAACCAGGTGACTCCGCATCGCGAACAGGGTGAACGACCCGCCCAGGACAAGGACCAGGAAGCCGAGGAGGGCCGGGCCGATCGCCGACTGGGTGAACGAGTGGACCGAGTTGATGGTTCCGGAGCGGGTGATGAACGTTCCCAGGATCGTCAGGGAGAAGGCCCCGATGACCAGGATGAAGTTCCACGCCTGAAGCATTCCCCGACGTTGTTGGACCAGCGCCGAATGGATGAAGGCAGTGGCCACCAACCAGGGCATGAACGAAGCGTTCTCGACCGGGTCCCAGTCCCAATAGCCACCCCAGGAGAGGACCTCGTAGGCCCATAGGGCGCCGAGGACGATCCCGAGGGTGAGGAACGACCAGGCGATCATCGTCGCCCGTTGGCTTCTCCGCAGCCACGTCGGACCCGGCACTGACAGGGCAAGGGCGGAAATGGCATAGGCGAACGGGACGGTCAGACCGACGAACCCCAGGTACAGGATCGGGGGGTGGAGCGCCATCAGGATGTGGTTCTGGAGGAGGGGATTCGGACCCGGCCCGTCAACAGGGGCGTCGACCACCGCCCAGGGGAACGGACTCGACGCCGCACAACCTCTCTCGACCGCCTGGATGCACACCTCGAACGGATTGGAGACTGTCAGCATCAACCCGAAGAAGAAGATGGCGACGAACCCCATCACGGCGAGGGCACCGGCGCCGAGTCGGTCGGGTGAGCGACGGTACGACCGGACCACCATCATGGTGAACCCGGCGAGCACCAGACCCCAGACCATGATCGAGCCTTCCAGTGCCGCCCAGGCGGTGGCCACATCGAATGGGAAGGGAGTGCTCGAAGCGTGGTGGCGGGCGATGTAGGCGATCGAAAAGTCGTCGACCGCCAGCGCCAGTTGCATAGTGATCAGGGCGACCACGGCGCCACCGAGGAGGAGACGTGCCTCGGGGAGGAGGTCGACCAGGTTGCCCGAGCGGGCGGCCCGGGCTCCCCGGACGAGGAGAAGCACCGCACCGACGAAGGCCACGAGGACGGCGACAGTGCCCAGGGCGGCCAGCATCAGGATCCCTGGTAGCCCCCGCCCTCCTCGGGGATCGAGTAGTTCTCGTCGTGGCGGATAACGGCATGATCACCGAGGAACCTGTCACCCTCCCAGGCACCTTCAATCAGCACCGGGATGTTCTCCTGGAAGAGGGCAGGCGGGGTCTTGGTCAGCGTCACCGGGATGCTCTGGCCACCGTCGGTGACCACGAACTCGATGGCGTCACCGGTCCGTGCGATCGAACCTTCGACGACCAGCCCGGCAAGACGAAAACGCTTCCCGTCGGGGAAGTCAGCACGTTGGGCGACCGCCTCAGTGGGGTAGAGGTAGTAGGTGAGGTTCTGGCTGAGGGAGAAGGCGGTGGCCGAAATCACCAGCACCACCACACCGATCAGCCCGACGAAGAGGAACTTGCGGTGCTCCACCTCAGACCCGGGTGCGTTTCAGCCTTGCCAGGAGATAGGCGACATATCCGATGATCACCCCGTATCCGCCCAGGAAGGTGAGCGTGACGATCGTTGTGTCAGACATCCTTCACCTCGTCGATCTTCGGTGCCTTGACCGCCTCACTCGCCAGCAACTCCCGACCGGTGGCGGCATCTTCGGCGGCGGCCAGATGGATTCTTGCCATGACCAGGGTGATATAGAGAATCAGGAATCCGAGGAGGTTGATGTTTCTCGCCATCATCATCTCCGGTGGCAGGGACGAACCGCCGGGACGGGTGGACGGAAGCTGGTGGAGGGTCCGGAACAGGTTGACCGAGAAGTAGACGAGAGGCACCTGGAGTACGGCGATGACACCGAGAATGGCGGAGCGGTTGGCCCGACTAACCGGGTCGGGGGTGGCGGCACGGAGTGCCAGGTATCCGAGGTAGACGAAGAACATGATCGCCGTGGTGGTCAGTCGCCAGTCGCCCCAATCCCATGCGGTTCCCCAGATCTGCTTGCCCCAGATCATCCCCGTGATGATCCCGAGACCGGTGTAGACCACACCGACCTCGACAGATGAGGCGGCGAGCCGGTCCCACCGGGGCCGTTTCCTCACCAACCAGGCAATCGAGGCGAAGCTGGTGACGAAGAAGGCGATGAAGCCGATCCAAAGGGTTGGCACATGGATCGACATGATCCGGCTGAAGACCCCCTGGACCGCGTCCGGCGGTGCGGTCAACGCGTAGTAGAGCCCGACGGCCATTGCGACAGCGGCTACGGCCAGCATTATTCGGATCTTGGTCATCTAGCGGACTCCTCGAGAGAACGGGCCGAACCGACGCCCAACACCAGCAGCCCGAGACCAGACGCCGCGAGCACCAGCATCCAGCCGAGGATAGTTGTCCCCTCGAGTAGAGCCACCCACAGCTGCGAGGTGGCGATGATCAAGGGGGCCGAGAGTGGGGCGACGATAAGTGGGGCCAGGGCGGTGCGGTTGCGGAGGCTGTTGGTCAGGTCTCCGGCGATCGTGGCGAGGGCGGTGAGAGCGAAGGCGAACATTGCGATTCCCGCATATCCGGCCGGGTGGGTCGGGAGGTCCGGGTCGTAGATGAAGGCCATCGCCAGGAGGAGCACCAGGAGAAACGCGAAGAGGAGCAGCGATCCCGATAGGCAGCGTCCGATGAAGCGCGCCGCCGGGTCGAGACCGAGTTGGGCGTGAAGATCACGAAGCGGCGGTGTGTCATGGGCCGACTGGCGTAGAGCGATCTGCATTCCGAAGAGGACCCCCACTGCCCAGAACACTGGCATCCCGATGAGCCCGAGCAGGGCCATGTTCACCCCGATGGCGAACGGGAACACGAGGAGGGCGATCACCCCGAACGGAAGGACGATGCGCACCGTATCGCCCAGTCGCCTCTCCACCAGGAGATCGGTCCGGGCTACCTCCAGAGCCTGACCCCAGAAGCTCACATCGGTCTCCCGGTTGGCAGTTCCACGATCTGCTCACAGGAGGCGAGATGCGCCGGGTCGTGCGAGACCATGACCACGCCGCCGCCTTCGGATACGACACGGTCGACCATGGCGTCGATCAGGGCTCGTGCCTGGGAATCGAGGCCCGACATCGGTTCGTCGAGGAGGAGCACTTCGGGTCGCCGGAGGAGGATCAAGGCGATCTCGGTCCGTCGTTGCATCCCATACGAGCAAGCGCTGAAACGCCTGCCGGCCGCTCCGCCAAGGCCGACCACTTCGAGCGCCTTGCCGATCCGGGAGGTCTCGAGCCCGGCGAGGCGGCCAGCGTGGATCAGGTTCTCTTCGATGGTCAGTTCGGGGATCAACGACGGGGCGTGGCCGATCAATCCGATTCGACGTCGGACCGGATAGACCTCCGGTGTCCCGAGGCGGGCGTCGAGGGTCGTGCCCTCGCCACGATCCGGGCGGACCAGGGTGGCGATCAATCGGAGGAGGGTGGTCTTCCCTGACCCGTTGGGTCCGACGACACCGATCGTCGTGCCCCGTGAGACCTCGAGGTCGATTCCCCCGAGAATGGTTTGGCCCCCGAGAGAGACACCCACCCCGTTGAGCGACACCAGCGAATTCACGGCGTGAGTCTCACTGCCGCAGGTTGGATACTCAAGTCGGCCGTGCCGCCGAATCAGGCGGCGGGACGGTTGAGCCGTCGGATCGGGTGGCGGGGGAGAGTGAGGGTGCCGGTCAGGTCGATGATGCGGATGTCGGGGGAGCAGAGCCAACGCCAGATGATGCTGGCCTCTTCAGCCACTTCCACCGAGGGTGGAACCTCCAGATGGGGCACCTCCGACCCGGGTACCGGCTCCACCGGCCGGTCGACGAAGACCCCGTGGTCGATGTAGACCCGGTTGCCCCGGGAGTCCTCCAATTCGATCAGACCGGCTGTGACCAGGGCGTTCCAGACCTGGCGGGTCTGGAGGCTCCGGGCCAACATGTCGTGACGGTCTCGGGCCCATGCCGCGTCCTCGTACCGCTGCAGTATGGCCAGCCGTTCCATCCTTTCCACCAGCGGGCTGAGCAGCAGTTCGGGTTCGGTAGTCATCCCGGTGAGGAGATGGTCGACGATCTGCTGATACTCGGCTTCGTCGATGCTGCCATCGCAGGGACAACGGGCGACACCGATCTGCGCCCCGGCACACTTCCCCGACTGGCTTCCCCGTTTCGAATTGCACCGTCTGATCGGGGTGGCATCCCACAGGGCGGCGACCACGTCATCGGCCGCTCGTTTCGATCGAAACGGCCCCAGATAGCCGAGACCATCGTCAGCCACCTTCCGCACCACCGACAGACGGGGGAGTGATTCGGCGGTCACCTTGATGAAATGCGAACTCTTGGGTGGTCGGGACCGACGGTTGTAGCGGGGCCGGTAGGTATGGATGAGCCGCACTTCGGTGACCTCGGCTTCGATGTTCGTGGAACACCGATGGGTCTCGATCGAATCGAGTTCGCGCATCATGTTGGCGATGGTCCGTCTGGTGTCGCCGTAGAAGTACTGGCGGACCCTCGCCCTCAGGTCGGCGGCCTTACCCACGTAGATCGGGGTGCCATCGCGGTCACGGAACACGTAGACCCCGGGTGAGCGGGGAAGGTGCTCGGTCATCTTGATCTTCGAGTAGTACGACGACCCCCGGGCGGTGGGGAGATTCAGCAGGTCGTCCAGGTTGGTGACACCGAGGGTTCCGGCCCGTTCGAGTAGGGAGTGGAGGACGTGGGTGGTGGCATGGACGTCGTCGAGCGCACGGTGGTTGGGGGTGACCGGGCTACGGAAGTGCCTGGCCAGAGTTGCCAGGTTGAGACTCCTCACCTCGTCGCGGACAAGTCGGCGGGCGAGTGCCACGGTGTCGATCCGGGGATTGTCGATCTGCGGGTAGTCGAGACGTCGGGCGGCGGCGTTGAGGAAGCTGAGATCGAACCTGAGGTTGTGTCCGACAACAACCGAGTCGCCGATGAACTCGAGAAAGGTGGGTAGAGCCTCCTCGATCCGGGGGGCACCGACCAGCATCACGTCGGTGATCCCGGTCAGCACCTTGATGAAGGGAGGGATCGGGTATCCGGGGTCGACCAGTGTCTGAAAGACACCGACGGTCTCACCACCTTTCACTTTCACCGCCCCGATCTCGGTGATCCCGTTCTCGGATGGACTGACACCGGTCGTCTCCAGGTCGAGCACACAGAAGGTGACGTCGTACAACGGTGTCGACAGGTCGTCGAAGCTTGTCTGGATGGCGAACATCTGTTCGACAAGGTAGGCACCTGCCGTGACAGATTCCGGCTTAGTAGATCAGACGGTTCTCTGGCGGACCACCTCGTAGGCCATCACCGCCAAGGCGACAGACGCATTGAGGGAGTCGGTGGATCCCTGCATCGGGATTCTCAGGATGTCTGTTGCTCGACCCTTCGCCGTCTCGCTGAGACCCTGATCTTCGGCTCCGACCAGGATGGCCACGGGGCGGGTCAGGTCGGCGTCCCAGTAGGCGAGTTCGCCTCCCGGGTCGGCGGCGAGGAGGCTGACGCCTGCCTGCGACAGCCAGTCGGACAGTTCTTGTAGCCCGGTGGTGACGACCGGCACCGTGAACACCGCCCCGGTCGATGCGCGGAGGGCGTTCGGGTTGAACAGGTCGATCGAACCCCCCACGGTGATCACAGCATCGGCACCGACGGCGTCTGCGGTTCTAAGCGCCGCCCCCAGGTTCCCCGGCTTCTCCATGTTCTCCACGACCAGGAGCAAAGCCGGATCCTCGGGACGAAGATCCTCCAGTTCGGTCCGGTACTGGGGGAATACGGCGATGACAGCCTCGGAAGTCTTGCGATAGGAGGCGCGGTCGAGAACCCGTGGGTCCACCGTGATTACTTCGCCCTCCCAGTCCAGGGGTGCGGACAGGTCGGTGTAGACCTCGAGAGGTGTCAGACCGGCGGCCAGGGCACGATCAAACAGACGCCGGCCCTCGACGATGAACACGCCCTCGTTGTCGCGGTCCGCCCTGTCCTTGAAGGAGACCAACCTCTTGATCCGCGGGTTGGCCGGTGAGGTGATGTCAAACGTCATCCGTCCATCCGTTGAAATGGACGACCACGTTCTCCTTCTTCGGGGGCCGTTTCAGGCTGGATGAGCGACGGTCCGGGGCGGGGTGCCCGAGAGTGATGACACCGATCGGCACCTGGTCATCGGGCAAGCCGAGGAGATCGGAGAGGTCCGGTACTGAATGCACACCGAGGAACCCGGCCGCCAACCCCTCATCGACCGCGGCCAACAGCACCGCCATCATCGCTGCGCCTGCGTCGATCCACCAGTACGGCACCGGCCACTCGATGGTCTCACCGTTGGGCCCGAGCTTGTCCGGTTCGGAGTAACGATCCCGGTACACCTTCTCACTCACCGAGATGATGATGTGGGCAGGGGCCCGGGAGATCCACGGGTCGAATCCAGCCGAGGTGTAGGCGGGTTCGTCGGCGAGGTCCGCAATCTGCTGACGGAGGCCGGCGTCGGTCACCGCGACCACCCCTAGTGCCTGACTGTTACCGGCCGATGGTGCCCGCAGGGCCGCCCCGGCGATCCGCTCCAATACCTCCGGTTCGATCGGTTCGGGCGTGTAGTTGCGGACCATCCGTCGTCGACGCAGTACCTCTGAGAACTCCATGAGGGCAAAGGTACCCCGCAATCGCCGGCGAGACGGAACGGGCCGGATCGAACTTACTGAGTACGAGGCATCAGGTTGTGCCAGACTGTCCCGCGGACATGGTGATGCCCGACCGGTATGAGGAGACACTCCCCGACGAGTACTCGGTGGTCTGGACCAGGGGGAAAGGGTGTGTGGAGCTGGCGGCTCTGCTCGCTGACGGTGAACCCAACCGGATAACCGGGGACCTTGCCGAGCAGACCATTGAACACCGGGCCGACCTCCTCGTCTGCAAGAAGATGCCCTCCGACTTCGACCTGGTGAGTGTCGCCGTCCCGGTGGACTTCCAGCCGGAGAAGGTGACCAAGGTCGTCGCCACGGTTGCCGGTGGCCCTCACTCGACTCTCGCCGCGCAGGTCGCCGCCCGGCTCGGAGAGGCCCTCGGAGTTCCTGCCGAGATGGTGTCGGCACGGGTTCCCGAGGACGAGCCGGTGAGTGCGGAAGAAATCCTGGACCGGATCCGGATAGCAGTTCCGGATATTTCGGGACGGGTTGTCGAGGTGGAAGGGATTGCAGAACTCGTCGACGGACTGGAGGAGGGCGCCCTACTCGTGTTGGGTGCTCCCGGCGGATCCTGGCTGCAACGGGCCATGTTCGGTCCCGGTGCCCGGCTCCGTCGCACCGCACACGCCGGTGCGGTGGTGGTGAGGGGTGCACCCGACCGCGTCTTCCATCACATGGGTGAACCCGTGTATGTGGCACCGCTCCGGGAAGCGGCCGACACTCTCAGGTTCCACAACGAGAACACGCTTGCGGTAGCCGAGGAGGGCCGACTGGTAGGTCTGGTGCGTCGGTCCCGTCTCCTCGCCGCCGGGAACAACCCGGTCAGCAGTGTCATGGAGGAGGCGCTGTCGGTGAAAGTCGACGAGACCATCGCCGAAGCCTGGCAACTGGAACCCGAATTCAGGGGCGACCCGATCCCCGTCACCGACCACGAGGAGAATCTGGTGGGCGGTTTGTCGTTGCCTGTGGGCTGATCTCAGGCAGAATCTACGCCCACATGAAACTTCGATCCTTTTTCCGCGGCCTGTTCTGGTCTCTGATCGCCCTGGCCCTCGTCGTCCATGTGGTGGGAAGCTGGTACTTCTCGAACGTCCTCATCGATGAGGCCTTCACCCCGGACCCCGACCCCCTGCCGGCACCGGCGGCTGGCGCTGAGGCGGTCACCTATCAGTCGCCCCTGGGTCCCATGGATGCCTGGTATCTGGATGGAGATGAGCCCATCTGGGTGATCCATGTGCACGGTCTCGGAGCGACCCCGGCGGAGGCGGAGCACCTATTCGAGCCGATCCAGAGGGCGGGTTACCCGCAGCTGGCGATCACCTATCGAAACGACGATGGACAACCCGAAGATCCGAGCGGTCTCTACCAGTACGGGGAGACCGAATGGGAGGACATCAAGGCCGCAATGGACTACGCCAAGGACAACGGTGCCCGCGGTGTGGCATTCGTGGGCTACAGCACGGGAGCCTCACATGTCCTCGCCTTCGCCTTCAGGTACGGGATCGACGACATCCGGGGGATGGTCTTCGACTCCCCGAACATCAACCTGGGTAATACGGTCGACTATGCGGCCAGTCAGCGTCGGATGCCGGTGCTGCCGATGAACGTCCCACCGACTCTCTCGATGACCTCCAAGTTCGCCACCGCTCTGCGGATCGGGGTGAACTGGAGGACGCTCGACTATGTCGAACGTGCCAAGAGTTCGTTGCGCAACCCGGTACTGGTCTTCCACGGAACTGAGGACGCCCGGGTGCCCCTCAGCCAGAGTGAGGCGTTTGCGGAAGCCGTGCCCGATCGGGTGCGTTTGATCACGGTCGAAGGGGCCGGTCATGTTGGCTCATATGACACCGAGCCTCAACTGTATGTGAACGAGGTCATCGCCTTCCTGGACAGTCTCGAGCCCTAGTCCGACTCACCTCCCATCGAATCTGTCATACCCGCTCCCTACCTTGGCGGGTATGAGGTCAAAATGCTGATCGACTGCAGTCAGTGCGCAATGGAGCACACCAGCGCCTGTGACGACTGTGTCGTGACATTCCTGCTCGGTACCGGACCGGTCGATCTTTCCGAGACCGAGAGCGAGGCGGTCGCCAACCTGGCCGAGGTCGGGCTGATTCCTCATCTCCGTCTGGTCCCGCGCGACAAACAAGCATCCTGATCCCCGGGCCGATTGTCGGTGCCTCGTTAGGCTCTAGCCGATGGTCACCGTCTATGCAGTCTCGCTGGCGGTCGGGGTGGTCGCACTGGTCATCCTGATCCTTGGGACTTCGTTTGCCACCAACATTGGTCGCAGGGGCCTCAACCGGCGGATCGGTCTCAAGGGAAGGATGATCCTTGCCGCACTTCTCGGATTCGGCATGGGTGGCATGGCGGCTGAGTTCTCCCCCCTGGGCATGGGCTGGCAGCTCTGCCTTCTCCTCGCCGTGGTCGCGGCCGTGGTCTCGGTGATCTGGGTCAGGTACGCGAGCAACGATTCCACCACCTGATGCTGTTCATATCCGACATCCATGGTGCGGCCCGGGCACTGGGAAAGGTCTGCTCCCTCGACGAGACGGTCGTGATCCTTGGTGATCTGATCAACCTGACCGACTACCGGACCGGTGAGGGTGCGGTGGCCCAGGTCCTGGGACTCGACCTCGCCCGCTCCAACGCTGCGGCCAGGGCCAGAGGGGACTACATGGGAATGCGCGCCGCCTGGGTGGAGGCGGCCGGTGAAGACCTGGAGCGGATCCGCTCTGCGATCGTCGAGGTCTACGAGGAGCAATACACCGAGATGCTTGCGGCCATGGCCGGCGGGTCGGGACTGGTGATCCACGGGAACGTGGATCGACCCTCGATGATGGTGGACCGTCTCCCCGCTGGCTTCAGTTACGCCCACGGTCAGGTGGTCGAGATCGATGGTTTCAGTCTGGGTCTCATTGGAGGAGGGAATCCAACACCCCTGGGGGCAGAGGGTGAGATCTCCGATGCCGAAATGGAAGAGCTGCTCGAAGGTCTGGGAGCGGTCGATGTCCTGTGCACGCACATCCCTCCGGCGATCCGACCACTCCGTCATGACGTGATCACCGACCGGGATGAACGAGGTTCCGAACAGATCCTGGCCTACATCCGCAAGTATCAGCCCCGGTACCACATATACGGCGACATCCATCAGCCCCAGGCGTCGCATTGGCGCATCGGACGGACCCGTTGCGTCAATGCCGGGTACTTCCGGGCCACCGGGCGGTATCTCCGCCTCGACCCTGCAGGTCTGCAAACCGGCAGGGTTGGTTAGTCTCCTGCGTTCAGGCGAAAGCAGGGAATGACTGAAGGAACCTTTTCACAGCTGGAGATAGACGCAACCCCCGAGGCGTTATATCAGGTCGCGGCCGATGTCGCCGCCTACCCGGAGTGGGCCAATGGCGTCAAGGAAGTCGAGGTCCTCGAAACCGACGACGAGGGACTGGTTCTGCGTGCCCGCTTCCTTGTCGACGTCTTCGTCAAGAAGATCGAATACACCCTCAACTACACCCACGACTACCCCCGGATGATGAGTTGGACGGCGGAAGAGGGCGACGACCTCCGGATGCTGGAAGGGTCCTACGCGTTCAACCCGGTCGATGGCGCCACCGAGGTGATCTACTCCCTGACCGTCGAACCCAAGTTCTCCATACCCGGATTCATCAAGCGACAGGGCGAGAACCAACTGGTCACCACCGCCCTCCGTGGTTTGAGAAAACGGGTAGCTGAGGCCGATTGAAGATGCGCATCCTCCTGGTCACCGGTAAGGGAGGGGTAGGAAAGACCACCGTCGCCGCGGCCACTGCACTGGCCGCGGCCGATCGGGGACACCGGGTGCTGGTGACTTCAACCGACCCGGCGCATTCGCTCGCTGACGCCCTCGAGGTCGACCTCGGCTCCGACCCGACCGATGTGACCAAGGGACTTCAAGGTCAGCAGATCGACACCCGCCAGCAGTTGGACCGGTACTGGGGGTCCATCCGCCGCCAACTGATCGAGGTCCTCGATTGGGGTGGTGCAGACGGGATCGAGGCCGAGGAGTTCCTCATCTTCCCCGGCATGGACGAATTGTTCGCCCTGATCGAGGTCAACCGGCATGCCAGGTCCGGGGAGTACGACGTGATCGTGGTCGACTGCGCACCCACTGCAGAGACCCTGAGACTCCTCTCCCTACCCGAGGTCCTCTCCTGGTACTTCGAAAAGGTACTGCCCACGGAACGTCGGATCATGCGGGCGGCCCGTCCGTTGTTGGGGAAGCTGACCAACCTTCCCTTGCCTCAGGACGAGGTGTTCAATGCCGCCCAATCCATCTTCGAGTCGATCGAGGGGGTTCGTGACCTGATGTCCAGGCCCGAGGTGACCTCGGCCCGACTTGTGGTCAACCCGGAGAAGATGGTCATCGACGAGGCGCGACGAACCTACAGCTATCTGGGGCTGTTCGGCTACGGGGTCGACGGTGTCGTGGTCAACCGGGTTCTTCCTCAAGCCGTCGCCGACCCCTACTTCGAAAGATGGCGGACGATTCAGAAGGGCCATCTCGATACCGTCGACGACGCGTTCGCCGACGTTCCAAGACTGCGGCTCCGACTCTTCGACGACGAGATGGTCGGCCTCGACCGTCTCCGAGTGATGGCCGGTGAGCTCTACGGCGACCTCGACCCGATCGACTCCTTCCAGGCGGTGAGCCCGTTCCGCATCGTGGAGTCAGGAGATTCCGTGACCATGGAACTGAACGTCGGGTTCATCGACCGATCCCAGCTCGAAGTGTCACGGAGGGGCAACGAGCTCTACATCGGTGCCGGCCCGTACCGCCGTTCCTTCATCCTTCCGGACGCCCTACACCGTCGCGAGGTGTTCCGGGCCAGACTCGACGAGGGGACACTCCGGGTCGAGTTCCGGGAAAGCGACACCTGACGATGGGTGATGAACCGTCCCCGACTCTGGCCGCCTTCGGCCGTGCCGGACGCAGGGCAGCCTTCCATCTTCTCCAGGCCGTCGTCGAAGGCCTCAAGGCGGTCGAGGCGGTGATCGACGAACTTGGCAACATAGGTGAACAAGATGGCGACAATGAAGGTCGTCCTAGCCGTCAGAGGATCGACATAGAGTGAAACGTTCAGTTCGACCCGATGAAGTCATACCACCGGATGGTGTTCCGGTTCAGTCGAAGCGACTTCTCGCCGACGTCGTCCTTCTCCTGCCCAACCTGGTCAAGCTGGTGGGCAGGTTGCTGCGCGATCCCCGGGTTCCGCGGCGGGCCAAGATCTCGATTGGACTGGCCGCGGCATACGTGGCGAGTCCCATCGACCTGGTGCCTGAGGTGATTCCGGTGTTGGGATGGGCAGACGATGTTCTCGTCATGATGATGGCGCTCGACTCCCTGATCGAACGTGCTGGACCCGAGATCGTCCAGGAGCATTGGGATGGTCCCGGCGACGTGCTGGCCATCGTTCGGGAGGCAATGGCCGCTTCGAGGAGCCTGGTTCCAAAGAGACTTTCCTCGATCCTCGACCGCATCGTCGGCTGATCGCCGAAGTACTGAGAATCCGATGGAAGGACTAGGCTCGCCAGGTGCCATCGGGTAGCGGACCGATCTCCGACATAGAGACCCCCAAAGGGACAACACCGAACAGGAGTCGGGCTGATCGGTTCATGCGTCGACTCCTCCGGATCCAGGGCGATCCGGTGCCCGGTGCGGTGTTCGACGCTCAGAACAAGCTCCGCAGCTCGATCATCATTTCCGGGATCCGGTGTGTGATCACCTACCTCTTGATCCCCATCCTTACCCCCGTGATCAGTCTGTCGGGTCGGGTCACCGCCCCGGTCGGCATTCTCCTCTCGGTGGTGGCGATCGGGTTCGGGATCAACAGTCTCCGGCGATTCTGGCTGGCCGACCACCGTCTACGGTGGAGATACACCACGTTCATCACTGTCGTCTTCGTGCTGCTCCTGGTGGGCATCGGATTCGACCTGGCAACCCTGATCTCATGACAGATACCCAACAACAGCCGACCAGGACGACGACCCCGCTTGGTGTCTTCTATGTCCTCATATTCCTGGCCTTCTCCGACACCTTCTCCCTGCTTCCCGTGCTCGGGCCCTACGCCGAGTCCCTGGGGGCCAGGGCTCTCGGGATGGGTCTGGTCATCGGGTCGTATTCGGTGACCGACATCCTGTTCAACATGATCGGTGGCCGGTCCATCGACCGCAGCGGTCGGAGACGATTCGCGATCTTCGGGTTCGCCATCATCACAGGGGCGATCATGCTCTATCCGCTCGCTTCGACCGTCCCTGCCCTGATCGGTGTCCGACTCCTCCACGGCATCGGCGGCGGGATCCTGCTGCCCGCCCTGTACACGTTGATCGGTGATGTCGCCCGGCAGGGAGCCAGAGGACGTGCGATGGGTCGGGTCGGTGCGGTGATCGGCACTGCCGCCGTCTTCGGGCCGGCGATAGGTGGCATCGGGCGCGACCGGTTCGGGTTCAATGGTGTGTTCATCGGACTCGCCGTGGTTATCGGTATCGGGCTGATCCTCACTCTCCTGATGGTGAAGGAGACCACCGATCGTGTGGTCACCGAAAAGGCCCGCTCGATGTCTTTCCGCGCCCTGTGGGGTATCCGGAACATCCGGGTGGCATGTATTGCGGTGTTCGGCTTCACCTTCGGATTCGGATCTCTGAGCGCATTCTTCTCATCCCACCTCGAGGCTCAGGGTCACCCCGAGCGGTTGAGCGGCTTGCTCTTCGCTCTCCTCGCCCTGGTCGCAGCGGTGCTCATGCTGACCAGGGTGTCCAACAGGGTCGACCGGCAGGGGCCCAGGAGGACGGTCCTGATCGGGATGCCGATGATCGCCCTCGGCCTCGCCCTGATCGGAATCACTAAGTCGATCGGCACCTTTGCGGCCGGGATGATCTTCTTCGGCATCGGATTCGGTCTGATCTACCCGGCAGCCACCGGTGCGGTGGCCATCGCCTCGGCGGCGGAAGGACGGGGTCGAGCCTTCGGAATGTTCAGCGTCTTCTACAGCCTCGGATTCGTCATTGGGCCACCACTTGCCGGGTTCTTCCGCGACCGGTTCGACCTTTCACCCTTCCTGTTCGCGGCGGGAGCAGCCCTCATTGCCCTGGTCGTGGTTGAACTGTTCACCGACGACCGGACTGACTGATGCCGTTCGCAGACGGGATCGCCGACTTCCGCTCCGATACGGTCACCCGACCCACACCGGAGATGATCGCGGCGATGGCGTCGGCGCCGGTAGGGGATGACGTCTACGGGGAGGACCCGACGGTCAACACGCTTCAGGAGGAAGCCGCCGAGGTGACCGGGAAGGAGGCGGCCCTCTTCGTCCCCACCGGCACCATGGGCAACCAGCTTTCCATCATGTTCCACACCACGCCCGGTGAAGAGGTCCTGGCCCACGAGGACAGCCATGTCCGGTCCATCGAGGGGGGCGCACCACAGGCCTTCTCCGGTGTCGGGTTCCGTACAGTAAGTGGAGAAGGCGGACGAATCACGTCCGATGATGTGGACCGGGCGATGGCGATGGCGGGCTTCTACCCGAGGATCAAGCTGATGGTCTGGGAGAACACCCACAACATGTCCGGTGGGCGGGTGATCCCGATCGATGTGATGGAATCGACCTCGGAGACGGCACGGGGCCACGGGCTGTCGATACATATCGATGGGGCCCGGATCTTCAACGCCGTGGCCGCAACCGGAGTCCCTGCCAACCGGTGGGCGGCAACCGCCGACACCATCCAGTTCTGTTTCTCGAAAGGTCTCGGTGCTCCTATCGGTTCGATCGTCTGTGGCACCAGGGACGACATCGCAGAGATCCGCTACCT
This sequence comes from uncultured Acidimicrobiaceae bacterium, assembly GCA_964400035.1. Classification (GTDB taxonomy): domain Bacteria; phylum Actinomycetota; class Acidimicrobiia; order Spongiisociales; family ZC4RG35; genus ZC4RG35. The sequence goes on from CAYNSP010000004.1 coordinate 33,740, forward strand.
CCGCAAGCGAATGGGTGGCGGAATGCGTCAGGTCGGGGTTATCGCCGCCGCAGCACGGGTGGCGCTTGCGGGTCGGGAGAGACTGATCGAAGACCACGTCCTCGCCACCAAGCTGGGTTCGGCGATGGCCGAGGCGTTCCCCGGTTCGGTCGATCCGGGCGGGGTCGAGACCAACATGGTCAGGGTCGATTTCGGTGCCCTCGGGATGACCTGGGATGAGGTAGCAGATCGTCTCGAGAAGGCGGGTCTCAAGGCCAACCGACCGATGGGAGGGTTCTGGCGCCTGGTGACCCATCGGGATGTCGATGCCGGAGACCTGGACCGTCTGTTGGCGGCTCTGAGGTAACCGTTGCGTCCGGGAGCCGGTCGGAAACCATGGTGAAGTTCGCAGTCCTCTTCCCCGGACAGGGGAGTCAAACGGTCGGCATGGGAGCCGAACTGTTCGGAGAGTGCCCCGACCTCCTCGTTGAGGCGGCGGACCGCATCCTCGGCTGGTCGCTCCGAGACATGTGTCTCAACGGTCCCGAGGAGGCACTCACCCGGACCGAACACGCCCAACCCGCCCTCTTCGCTATCGCCTACGCCTTGTGGACATTCGTCGAGAGCAAGCTCCCGGTGAGACCGTCTGGAGCTGCCGGACACTCCCTGGGCGAGTACACCGCCCTGGCCGCAGCCGACGCGATCAGTTTCGAGGACGGTCTCTATGCAGTGCACCGGAGGGGACAGGCGATGGCCAGGGCGGCCGATCTCCAACCCGGTGGGATGGCGGCTTTGATCGGTGTCGATCCTCATCAGGCAGAGTCGGTTGCGAGCACCCGCAGGGCGATGGGTGGTCGTCTCCAGGTCGCCAACATCAACGCTCCGGGGCAGATCGTCGTCGCCGGTGGGGCCGACGACATCGAATGGCTCTCCGAGAACGGCGGGGAACTCGGGGTCCGCCGGGTGATTCCGGTGAACGTTGCCGGAGCCTTCCACTCCACCTTCATGGCCCCCGCCAGCGCCGAGCTGGCGCAGGTTCTCGACGACGTCACCTTCACGGAGCCGACCTTCCCGGTGTGGTCGAACACAACCGCCACACCGCATGATTCGGACGTCGCCGCAACGCTGGTGAGACAGGTCGTGTCCCCGGTCCGGTTCGCTGAGAGCCTCACCTCGATGGCCGCGTCCGGGATCGACACCTTCATTCATATCGGGCCGGGTGACGTGACCGCCGGGATGGCCCGCAGGACCGTCCCCGACGCAACGGTCCTGGTGATCTCCGACCTCGAAGACATCGACGCGGCGATGGATGTCCTCGGTACGATGTGATGACGGTGCTCAGGTGACAGGTTCGGATACAAAAGGCGGGCGGGTGGCACTTGTCACCGGGGCTTCCCGGGGGCTGGGTCGGGCTATGGCGATACGTCTTGCCGCCTCCGGTCATCGGGTAGTCGTCAACTACGCCAATCGACGCGACGCCGCCGATGAGGTGATCGACATGATCACCGGCGCCGGCGGGACGGCCTATGCGGTGAGATCGGATGTCTCCGACGAGTCGGCGGTTGTCGAGATGTTCGCCGGCATCGAGGAGACCTACGGCCCGGTAGAGGTCCTGGTCAACAATGCCGGAATCACCAAGGACAACCTCCTCCTCCGGATGCCGCCCGAAGACTTCGATGTCGTCGTCGCCACCAATCTTCGCTCCGCCTATCTGTGCACCCGTGCGGCGCTGCGGGGGATGGTCAAGGCCCGTTGGGGCCGTGTCATCTCGATCGCATCGGTGGCGGGTATCACCGGAAACGCCGGACAGGCGAACTACGCGGCATCGAAGGCGGGTTTGATAGGTTTCACCAAGTCGGTAGCCAAGGAGGTCGGATCCCGGGGGATCACCGCCAACGTGGTCGCACCGGGCTACATCCGGACCGATCTCACTGAGGTGCTCTCCGATGCGGTGAAGGAGGCCGCCGAAGCTGCGGTGGCCATGGGTCGTTTCGGCGAGGCCGATGAGGTGGCGGCCGTGGTCGAGTTCCTCGCTTCAGAGTCGGCCAGCTATCTGACCGGTCAGGTGATAGCTGTCGACGGCGGGATCGCGCTGTAAGTTCCACCCACACAATCCCCGAGAGGAGAAGGAAAACGATGGACAGAGATCAGATTGCGGAGAGGCTCACCGGAGTCCTCGTCTCCGAGCTAGGCCTTGATGCCTCCAAGATTCGCGATGATGCCCATTTCGAGGAGGACCTCGATGTGGACAGCCTCGGTGTCGTGGAGCTGCTGATGGCGCTCGAAGACGAGTTCGACATCAAGATTCCGGATGAGGAAGCCGAGTCGATCATGACTGTGGGACAGGCCATCGACCTGGTCCACGGCAAGCTCGCCGGTTGAGTCTGTGCGCTCTGACCGGCGACGGGTAGTCGTCACCGGACTCGGGGCCATCACCCCGGTCGGGCTGGATGTCGATTCGACCTGGGCGGCGATCAAGGCTGGAGTATCCGGTGCCGGACCGATCACCCTCTTCGACGCATCCGAATACCGGACCCGTTTCGCCGCCGAGGTGAGTGACTGGGACCCGCTGGCTCATTTCGACCAGAAGGAACTCAGACGTCTCGACCGCTTCTCCGAGTTCTTTGTCGTGGCGACGCGTCAGGCCCTGACACACGCCGGACTCGACTTTGCCAATGATGAGAAGGCGGGGGAGAGGGCCGGTGTCATGGTCGGTGCCGGATTCGGTGGGATGGGGACCTTCATCGAAGAGGTCAACACCCTGACCGCCCGCGGACCGGGACGGGTGAGTCCTACCGGCGTGCCCAGGATCATCCCCAACATGGCCGCCGGTGTGGTGTCGATGGAGCACAACCTCACCGGTCCGGTGTCCTGTGTGGTCACTGCCTGCAGTGCTTCGGCCAATGCGATAGGTGACGCCGCCGAGATCATCAGGAGGGGCGCCGCCGACGTGATGGTGGCCGGTGGGGCAGAGGCCTGCATTCTCGACTTCGGGATCGCCACATTCGCCCAGGCGCGGGCCCTTTCGACAAGGAACGACGACCCCAAGACAGCCTCCCGGCCTTTCGATGCCGATCGTGACGGGTTTGTCATGGGGGAGGGGGGCGCCGCCCTGATCCTGGAGAGTCTCGAGCATGCTCAGGCGAGGGGGGCCGACATCCTCGCCGAGATCACGGGCTACGGGATGGCATCCGACGCCTACCACATCACCCGCCCCAAACCTGGTGGCACCGGTGCGGCGAAGGCGATGAGAGCGGCATTGGACGATGCCCGTCTCGCCGACGAGGAGATCGGCTACATCAACGCCCACGGCACTTCTACCGAAGCCAACGATGCCACCGAGACCGCAGCGATCAAGATCACGCTGGGGGAGTACGCCTACAAGGTTCCGGTTTCGTCCACCAAGTCGATGACCGGTCATCTCCTGGGTGGCGCCGGTGCGGCCGAGGCAGTGATCTCGATCAAAGCGTTGCAGGACCAGGTGTTGCCTCCCACCATCAATTACACAACCCCTGATCCCGAGTGTGACCTCGATTACGTCCCCAACGAGGCGAGAGACGGCAGCTTCTCACATGTGATGTCGAACTCGTTCGGTTTCGGCGGCCACAACGTCTCGCTGATCATTAGCAAGTTCTAACGAGCCGACTCACGCCTCGATCTCCTTGAGCCATGGGTGGTTCGGCCCGTGGGTTGAGGCAACTGCCTCCGCCAGCCAGCTTCTGGCGGACGCCGTCATCACGGGCAGACAGTTGCGAAGGTCGGCCTCGTCGGTCTCCCGCAGCGCCTTGGCCTTGTACAGGAGCACGATCTCAGGGACCAAGCATGGCAGCCCGTCTCGCGTGGTCCATCCGATATCCGACAGTGCCATGCGGACATTGTGGTTCCGTCGGAATAGCCAGTCCGAGTCATTGTGATCGTTGAGTAGGAGTTCAAACGCCCAGGCTTGTCCGGGGGCGGGTCGGCACCAGATCACGTGCAGATCCGGGGGAATCGGGGAGCCGTCCCATGGTGTCAGTACTCCGGGGGCGGTAGCCACGTGCAGGTCCCAGCCGGCGAGGTGAAGACGCAGGGTTTGTTGATCGTCACGCAACACAGCCACATCGAGGTCACCGTGGGGGCGGGTTTCCCTCCCGACGAATGCGTCGATTGCCCAACCTCCGGCGATGAACCACGGCGCCGGTAGGGTTCCCAACAAGCTGGCCGCATCGTTTGGCTGATGGGTGAACTCCACCAACCCATTCTTGCCGGATGCCTGAACACAGGGAACAGATCGGACTGGAGGCTTCAGGATGTCTGACTGGAGACCGGGGGCGGAGGTGGGGCGGTTGCCCTAGGTTGGTCGGTGTTGGGTGTGGTGGGTGGGTTTGTGGAGTTGGATGCGTCCGGTGGTGGGGTCGGGGTAGGGTTGGAAGCCTTTGTGGTGGACGGTGATTT
>CAYNSP010000005.1:0-35274 GCA_964400035.1 uncultured Acidimicrobiaceae bacterium
CCAACCGGTCCCTGCGGCGGTGAACTGGGCGGTTGCGGAGATGCTCCTTGCCGCCAATACCACTGTCCAGTTCTACGCCGGGGGAGCGCTGTTCGCACGTGTCCTCTTCGACGAAGGAACCACCGAACAGCAGGAGATCGCTCGCCTTTGGGTGGAGAACAACTGGGCCGGGACCATGGTCCTCACGGAGGCGGATGCCGGTTCAGACGTCGGTGCGGGTACGACCAAGGCGATCGACCAGGGTGATGGCACCTGGCACATCGAAGGTGTCAAACGATTCATCACCGGTGGTGAGCATGACGCCGCCGACAACATCCTTCATTTCGTCCTCGCCCGTCCGGAGGGCGCCGGTCCCGGCACTAAGGGGCTCTCGTTGTTCCTGGTTCCCAAGTACCTGATCAACCCGGACGGGACTCTCGGGCCTCGCAACGGGGTCTTCGCCACCAACATCGAGAAGAAGATGGGTCTCAAGGGTTCGACCACCTGTGAGATGACCTTCGGGATGGACGCGCCGGCCGTGGGTTATCTGGTCGGGAACAGGCACGACGGCATCCGTCAGATGTTCAGGGTCATCGAGTACGCCCGGATGATGATCGGCACCAAGGCGATGGGCACTCTGAGCACCGGATACCTGAATGCCCTCGAGTACGCCCGGGAACGGGTTCAGGGAGCGGATCTTGCCGATGCCGGTGGTCCGGCCGCTCCCAAGGTGGCAATCATCAACCATCCCAACGTCCGACGCATGCTCATGTCCCAGAAGGCCTATGCCGAGGGTCTGCGCGCCCTGGTGCTCTATACAGCCTGGGTCCAGGACCAGGCCAGGCTCCACCCCGACGATGACATGTGGCGACGTCGCAACGACCTGTTGCTTCCGATGGTCAAGGGCTACTCCTCCGAGACGGCCTACGCCATGCTCTCCACCTCTTTGCAGGTGTTCGGTGGGTCTGGTTACACCCAGGACTACCCGATCGAGCAGTACATCCGCGATGCCAAGATCGACACGATCTACGAGGGGACCACGGGCATCCAGGCCCTCGACCTGTTCTTCCGGAAGATAGCCCGTGACCAGGGTGCGGCCCTTTCGGCGCTCGCCGCCGAGATCGTCGAGTTCGTCAAGGGTGGCACCGATGAGGATCCACTCGCCAGCGAGCGGGAGCTCCTCGGGAAGATGCTCGATGATGCCCAGGGGCATATCGGCTCGATGGTGGGACATCTGATGTCGAACCTCGGTGGAGTCCGGGAGGACATCTACAAGGTCGGACTGCACGCCAACCCGCTTCTCGAGTCGCTATCGGAGGTCCTCATCTCCTGGTTGATGCTCCGTCAGGCGCAGGTGGCCTATCCGAAGATGGATGAGGATCCCTTCTACCGTGGCAAGGTCGAGGCGGCACGCTGGTTCATCAAGGACGTTGCCCCCAGGATTGCTGCGCGGAAAGATGCCGCCTCTGTTGAGGATGGCGGTCTCATGACCCTGCCGGTCGAGTCCTTCTGATCTGACCGGCTAGCTCCTCCCGACCAGGCACTACCTTTACCGCCGTGACCGGAGGTTCCGCCCTCGCCCTTGGTGCGTTGCTGCTTGCGGCGTTCCTGTTGATCGTGGCGCTGGTGGTCTGGCAGGAGGCGAAACGTCGTCCGTCATACGAACCACTCGAATACGTGGTCGAAGATGCGGTAAAGCATGTTGTTGCCGGTCTCGACGAGACGTCCACGCTCAAGGCGGGAGATGTCCGACGGATCCTGGAATGGGAAGTGTTCTACCTGCAGGGGCTTGCTCAGGAGGATCGAAAGAACCCGGTGGAAACGGTGGCCGGCGGCCACGAAGCGTCGGTGGAGTACATCGCCACCCAGATCGAAGTCAAGCACGGTGTCGCCTACCCTCGTGAGGAGATAGAAGCTGTGCTTCGGCTCGAAGCCGATTACCTGATGGCCATCGGAGCTGTCGGTGAACCTGTAGACATGGGAGAATTGGAGGAATGAGGGTACGTTGCGGAGCCTGTCGCACTCAGTTCGATGTCGCTGGTGCGGGTCGTTATGCCTGCCCGGTCTGCGGCTCGGTGAATGTCGTCCGTGATGTAGGTGGCATGCCACCGGAAGGTGGTCCTCCGGGTTATCCGGGTCAGGGAGTTGCGCCCGAGCCGCCGGCGCCACCACCGGTGATGCCCAAGATCCAGTGCCCCGAGTGTGAATTCACATTCATCGTCGGTCCGATCGCCATGGCTACCTGCCCGATGTGTTCGGCCGAGGTCCCGACCGGATTCGAGGAAGAATCGGAGTGAATCGTCTCCATCGGTTCGAGGACTATCGATTCATCGGCACCAGGGACTCCATGGAGGTGTACGACTGCGACGAACCCGACCAGTTCACAGAGCTGAAGGAACGGGTCGAGACCGGTCGGCTCCTCGAACGCAAGCAGCTTCAGTCATTCTCGCCCGACACGTTGACCGAAGCCACGAACCGGGGCTTTCAACCCGTCAAGTCCTCCGGCTGACCCTTCTCGAAACCGACTGGTCGGGGACCTCCCCCCGCTACCCTCGCAAGCGGTGAGCTCCGAAGCACCCGAACTGTCCGTGGTGATGCCTTGTCTCAACGAAGCGGACACGCTGGCTGTGTGTATTCGCAAGGCCATCGCCGCCATGGATCAGGCCGGCATCGTTGGTGAAGTGATTGTGGCGGACAATGGATCCACGGACGGATCTCGTGAGATCGCGGTCCGCGAAGGCGCGAGGCTGGTTGATGTCGCGGCCAGAGGATATGGGAGTGCGTTGAAGGGTGGGATTGCGGCGGCGCGTGGACGGTTCGTGTTGATGGGTGACGCGGACGACAGTTATGACTTCGGAGAGATCCCCGCATTCGTGGAGCGGCTCCGCCAGGGTGACGAACTGGTCCAGGGTTGCCGTCTCGCCAAGGGTGGTGGAAAGGTGATGCCCGGTGCGATGCCCTTCCTGCACAAGTGGTGGGGGAACCCGATGTTCTCGGCCATGGCTCGCTGGTGGTTCAAAGCCCCCATAAATGACATCCACTGTGGGATGCGGGCTTTTACCAAGGATCTTTTTCATCGGCTCGAGCTACAGACTTCGGGAATGGAGTTCGCAAGCGAGATGATCATCAAGGCGAGCCTTCGAGGCGCCCGCATCTCTGAGGTGCCGATCACCCTGCACCCAGATGGGCGGCAGTCCCACGGCCCCCACCTCCGCACCTTTCGAGATGGTTGGCGGCATCTCCGGTTCTTCCTCGTTTTCAGCCCGAAGTGGCTATTCCTGATCCCGGGAGTAGCACTGATCCTTTTGGGTCTGGTGGGTTACGGTCTTGCCCTGCCGGGGGCCGAGATCGCACGGGTCAGGTTCGATGCGAACACCTTGCTCTTCTCGAGTGTGTTCATCCTCTGCGGATTCCAGGCGATTCTGTTCTGGGGGCTATCACACGCATATGCGGTGAATCAGGGTCTCCTTCCGCGCGGTCCCGGATATGACCGGTTCTTTCAACGAGTCAACCTGGAGAGGGGAGTCTGGGTCGGGCTAGGCCTGTTTCTGGTCGGTGCCGTCCTTCTCCTCATGGTCCTGGTCGAATGGTTCGGGAGCGACTTCGGCGACCTGATCTATGCAGAGACCATGCGTCGCACGGTTCCCGGCGCAACGCTCACCGCGCTCGGCTTCCAGGTGGTCCTGGGCAGCTTTTTCGCAAGCATCATCGGACTCGATCGGGACTGAGGTGCAGGACATGATGAGACGGCTTTTGCGAAGGCTTGGTCCTGTCGGTCTGTTCCTCACCTTTCAGGTAGTGGCGGTGATTCTCGTCATCGGCGCCGAGATGGTTCCGGACCGCGCCATCGCGGATTCCCTGCTGGGGGCTCTGGACAGAGGGCTGGTCAGTGAGGTCCAGTATCCGGTCACCGGACTCGGTCTCAGGATCGACCGGTTCAGCGAATGTGTCGCCATGACCGTCGGGTTGGGTGATCCGCCGGATTCCAACAATGTCCAAACTGCTCTGAGCAGTCCGACATTGGGTAGTTGCGTGCCAACCGTCGAGCGTCTGGAGGCATATCGAACCTCTGACCGTCTTCAGACCAACCGCTTCTATTTCAGATACTGGCACGGCTATACCGTGGTGACCCGTCCCGCCCTGGCTTTGGTAGGTGTCGCCGGTCTGCGGCAGTTGGTGATGGCTTCGGTCCTGGCGGCGGCGTTGGCTTTAGCCCTGGTGGTGCGGGCATCGAGCCGCTTGATTCCCGTGCTCGCCCTGTTGTTTCCACTGATCCTGACCACCGACTTCTTTGATCTGGGCGAGTCCGCACCGCACGCTGTCGTGGTGGCAACCTCCCTCTGGTTGGCGGTCGTGGTGTGGACTTTCCTTGCCTCACCTCCTGATTCGAGAAGCCTGCGGGTACTGGCGGTTGGCACCGGCGCGGTGTCTTCATTCTTCGAGTTCATGTTCCTGATCCCCGGGACATTTGTCCTGCTCACAGTCATCTGCGCAATGCGTCTCAATGGTCACGGCTGGACGGGCCGCAAGCTGTGGTTGAGCACAGTGGGTTTCGGTGCGTTCTGGTTCGGCTCGTTCGCACTGACCTGGGCAACGAAATGGTTGGTGGCGGCACCGGTGGTCGGATTGCGGCAGGTGGTCGAGGAGATTCGGAACACTTTGCTCGGCCGCCTCGCCGGGGACTCGCCACTGGTCGTGGATGAGTTCGGGGCGGCGGTCAGTGCAAACTTCCGGGCTTGGACGACTCGACCGTGGTTCCTGCTGGTCGTCGTCCTTCTGGTAGCCGTTTTCATGATGGTCGTATGGCGGCTGCGACGCGGGGATGTGGACCGGTCATATTTGATCCTCATCCTGGTGCTATCCCTGGCCCCCCTGGTCTGGTTCGAAGTCGTCTCAAACCACAGTCAGATTCACTTCTGGTTCACCTACCGGGCTCTGGCCCTCTCCGCCGGTGCCATCGCCGGGGGTTGGCTTGCACATCTGTTGCGACCTGCGGATCAGACCTCGAGTCCCTGAGCCAGCAAAAGACCGACCTTTTCGCCCCTGCCGTGGAAGAAGTGGTCACCCGGGGTCAAGACCAGATCGATGCCCTGATCGGCCGCGTACATGCGGAGGCGGTCTGCATCGATGACCTGTTCCCGGGTCCCGAGGATGATCCGTTTCGGCCCCCGGGGCAGTGATTCGGGTAGGTAGTCGGGAGCGGGGGCTATTCCGGAGTAGGGAACGTCCGCCATCCCGGCCTGCGAGAACCAGTTGAGGGCCACCGCAGCCCCGAACGACCAGCCAGCGAGACCGAGGGGGAGGCCCACGCTCCGGGCGTACTCGACCGCAGCGGCCACATCTTCAACCTCACCCGCGCCCTCCTCATGGGCTCCGGTCGAGGAGCCGGTGCCCCTGAAGTTGAACCTGACCACCATGTGCCCACGGGAAGTGAGGAGCTGGGTCACCGCGATCATCAGTGGGGCGTTCATGCTCCCACCCTGAAGCGGGTGTGGGTGACAGAACACCGTCACCATGGATGGAGAATCGGGGACGTCGACCTTGGTCTCCAGGGTGACTCCGTCTGAGGTCCGCAGTTGGGGACGTTCGATCATGCGAAGATCTTGAGGAGCCAGATTGCCGCGGCCACCAGGATGATGACCGCGGTGATGGCCGAAGCGATGAGGAGCCATCTGGTTGGCATGGGCCAATGAGAGTAACCGGCCGCCCAACTAGGCTCAGACGCTCGGAAGTACGGAAAGGTCTGTTTTGTACGACATCGTCATCCTCGGAGGTGGCCCCGGTGGGTATGCCGCTGCCCTTTACGCCCACAACTTCGGGCTCTCAGTCGCTCTGGTGGAGAAGGACCGACCCGGTGGAACCTGCCTGATCCGCGGCTGTATCCCGGCGAAGCAGTGGCTCCAGGTGGCCGAGGTGTACACGACGGTGGCGAACGCAGCCGACTTTGGTGTCATGGCGGGCCAACCCGAGATCGATTGGGGTGCCGCTCTTGCCCGGAAAAACCAGACCGTGGATGGGGTGGTGCGGGGTCTTGCCGGGCTTCTCAAGCAGCGCAAGGTCGAAGTGATCCAGGGTGTCGGAAAGCTCGCCGGACCGCGGACGGTCGAGGTCGACACCGGTTCAGGGACGACCACCGTCGAAGGGAAGGCGGTGATACTCGCCACCGGTTCTCACGCCCGGTCCATCCCGGGGTACGAGATCGATGGCAAGAAGATCGTTACCTCAGATCATGCCCTGGACTGGGGGACACGCCCCGGTCGGGTGGCGATCATCGGGGGCGGAGTGATCGGCTGCGAGTTCGCGAGCCTCCTCGTCGACCTCGGTTCCGAGGTTCACGTGTTCGAGATGATGGATCAGATAGTCCCCGGGGCGGACCCCGAGTCGGCCAAGGTGCTTCAGCGGTTTCTGCAGAGGCGGGGGGTCAACTTCTACGTCGGCGTCGGGGTTGCACCCGCCGAGGTCACCGGGTCCGGTGTCAGGATCACGGCCGGAGACAAGTCCGTCGAAGTCGACGTGGCCCTGGTCGCCGTAGGCAGGGGTCCCAACACCGAGGGCATCGGTCTGGAAACAACCCGTGTCGAGGTCGACCGGGGATACGTGAAGGTCGATCCCGCCACCATGCAGACCGACGAACCTGGTGTGTATGCAGTCGGGGACATCGTCGCCGGCACGCCGCAGCTGGCACACGTCGGCTTTGCCGAGGGGATCGCCGCCGTCGAGCACATCGCTAACGGTGAGGCGAAACCGGTCAACTATGACGCCATACCCCGTGTCACCTACACCCACCCCGAGATGGCCGAAGTCGGGATCACCGACGCCGACGCTGAGAGGCGCGGGGTCGAACTCGAAAGCCACAAGCATTTCTTCAACGGGGTGGGAAGGGCCGTGATCATCGGGCAGAACCAGGGCCATGTGAAGGTGTTCTCCCTGAAGGATGGGCCGATCGTGGGTGCGTCTATCGTCGGACCCCAGGCGGGTGAGATGATTCACGAACTTATGTATGCGGTTGGTTGGGAGGCACTACCTGAGGAGGCGGCAGCCTTCATCCACGCCCACCCGACACTTTCAGAGGCGATTGGTGAGACACTTATGAGCGCAGCTGGCAAGAGCCTGCACTGAGAGGAGAAGACGTGGCCACAACTGTTTCCATGCCCCAGCTTGGTGAGACGGTCACCGAAGGGACCATTCTCAAGTGGGCCAAGGGTGTTGGTGACACCATCGCCGAAGACGAGGTGTTGGTTGAGATTTCGACCGACAAGGTAGACACCGAGGTCCCTTCGCCGGTTGCGGGGACCATCCTTGAAATCCTGGTGCCTGAAGGCGACACCGTGGCGGTGGGTGTTCCGCTGGTGGTCATAGGTGACGCCGGCGAAGAATCCGCCCCGGCCGCTCAGAGCGAGCCGGCCGCCGCCGAACCCGAGGCTGAGCCTGAGCCGGCCGCCGAGCCCGAGCCTGCCCCGGTGGCCGAGAGTGAACCAGCCCCGGCCCCGACGGCCGAGAGCACGGAATCTAAGGATGGATCCGTGAAGGAACCGACTGACGAGGAGGTGGAGGCATTCTTCGCCGAACCATCTCCCGATGTCCCGCCTCAGCTCCTGTCGCCGGTGGTTCGCCGTCTCGTCCGGGAGCATCAGCTCGACCTGTCGGGCATCAAAGGGACCGGTCAGGGCGGGCGGATCACGCGGGGTGATGTCGAGGCCGTGATCGCCGCTGGCGGCACTGCGGCGACGCAACCCGCTCCCGCCGCACCAGCAGCCGCCGAACCTGCCCCGGCTGCAGCTGAAACCGCCCCGCCTCCTGCAGCCGCGCCGGCACCACAGCCTGTTCCCACCGCCGAAAAGCCTGCTGCTGCCGCAGCGGCACCGGTTCCAGGCGACGAGGTCGAGTTGGATCGTCTCCGGATCCGGATTGCCGAGAACATGGTCAAGTCCTTGCAGACCGCGGCCCATGTCTGGACGTCGGTCGAAGTCGACTACGAAAGGGTTGAGCGGGTCCGTCAGGCACATCGCGACCGGTTCAAGAAGGATGAGGGGTTCTCCCTGAGTTATCTTCCCTTTATCGCTCGGGCGACCATCGACGCCCTCAAGGCGTATCCGGTGGTCAACAGCTCGCTCAATCTCGAAGAGAAGAAGGCGCTGTTCCACAAGAACGTCGACCTTGGCATCGCCATCGACCTGAACCAGGACGGTCTGGTGGTGGCCAGGGTCAGGAACGCCGACGGGCTCCGGTTGGTCGGTTTAGCCCGACAGGTGAAAGAACTGGCCGACAAGGGGCGCGCCGGGAAGCTGGGTCTCGACGATCTCACCGGTTCAACCTTCACCATCACCAATCCCGGGCCGTTCGGCTCGTTCATGTCGGCTCCGGTGATCAATCTCCCCAACGTCGCCATCCTCTCCACCGACACGGTGAGCAAGCGACCGACCGTGGTGACTGCAGCCGATGGTCAGGACATGATCGCCATCCGTCACATCGGTTATCTGGGGCTCTCCTGGGACCATCGTGCTTTCGACGGTTCCACCGCGGTGCTCTTCCTCCGCCGGATCAAAGAGAACCTGGAGACCTGGGACTGGGAGCAAGAGCTTGCTTAGAGCTCGTTGGCTTGGGCGTCTCCCTTACCAGGAGGCCTGGGACCTTCAGAAAGCGTTCCACGAGGGGAAGGCCCGCGGTCGTACCGCCGATGACTACCTGCTGCTACTGGAACACCCTCCGGTGTTCACCCTGGGACGGAACGGCGACGGAACCAACCTGCTCACCCCAGATGTCGGTGAAGCCGAGATCCACCATGTCGACCGGGGCGGGGACATCACCTTCCACGGTCCAGGTCAGCTGGTCGGGTACCCGATCATCCAGCTCGACGACCCGAAGCAGATCGTCCCCTACGTCAGGAAGGTGGAAGAGGTACTTATCCGAACCCTCTCCGACTTCGGTGTTACCGCGTGGCGGGAGGAGGGCCTCACCGGTGTATGGACCGAAAAGGGGAAAGTTGCGGCGATCGGCGTGCGGGTCTCCCGGAAGGTGACCATGCACGGGTTCGCCCTGAACCTCCACACCGACATGAAGTGGTTCGGGATGATGAATCCATGTGGGATCACCGACCGGCCGGTGACCAATCTGAGCGACCTGGTCGGTCGCAAGGTGACCATCGAAGAGGCGGTTGAATCCCTCATCCCCAGATTCGTGGAAGTCTTCGGCTGCAAGGATGTCGAGACCCAGATGGCGGCTTTCGTCCGGGGGCAGGGGAGAGAGGCCAGCTTCGAGGTCGATCGTCTCCTCGAAGAAGGAACATTCTCACCCGCCAAGCGATCAGCCGAGCCACTGCTGATCAACGGTCGTCTACCGGGCGAACCACCCCGACCGGAGTGGATGCGGGTGAAGGCGAGGACCGACGGGGATTACCTGGAGCTCAAGAAGCTGATGCGGGGCCTCAACCTGAACACCGTGTGTGAGGAGGCCAACTGCCCCAACATCTACGAATGCTGGGGCATGGGCACCGCAACCCTGATGATCCTCGGGGACAAGTGCACGCGGGCCTGCTCGTTCTGCAATGTGACCACCGGCAAGCCGACCGAGTTCGACGTCCTCGAACCATTCCGGGCTGCCGAGGCGATCGCCTCGATGAAACTGGCACATGCGGTGATCACCTCAGTCAACCGCGACGACCTTGACGATGGGGGCTCCGGGATCTTCGCTCACACCATCCTGGAGACCCGCCGTCGCTCCCCGAACACGGAGATCGAGGTGCTGATCCCTGATTTCAAGGGCGACCCTGTGGCCCTTCGCACCGTCATGGATGCCCGACCGGAGGTGCTCAACCACAACACTGAGACCGTCCTCCGACTTCAACGCGACATCCGAACCTCGGCCAATTACGGACGGTCGCTGGCCCTTCTTTGGCGTGCCAAGCAGATGTACCCGGAGGGTCTGATCAAGTCCGGTCTCATCGTCGGTATGGGTGAGACCAGGGAAGAGGTGCTTGGTGCCCTGGCCGACATGCGTGCGGTCGGGGTCGACATCGTCACGATCGGGCAATACCTCCGCCCGACATCACGTCATCGCCCGATCCACCGGTATGTCCACCCCGACGAGTTCGCCGGGTACAAGACCTTCGGGGAGGGTATCGGGATCCCTCATGTCGAGTCCGGTCCGCTGGTCCGGTCGTCCTACCACGCCAAAGAAGCCCGGCAGTCGGTGCCGGTTTCGATCGGGTAATCCCCCGGACGAGGTTGCCCCGCAGGGGTATTACGGTGAACCCCGTGCACAAGCACTGTGGTGTCCGACATCTGATCGTGGCGCTCGCCGTTGCTGTCGCAACTATGGGATCACCGTTGACGGCCTCGGCCGCTTCCTCAACCGCCGGTGATGCCACCCCCAACTTCAACGAATCGGCAGGTTGCGGCACCTATGGCCTCCGGGGTCCCCTCGGTCCGTCGATGACGCTCGGTGACCGGGTCTACGGTCCGTATGCCGACTTCTTTGGCCGATCCCGCACCCAGGTCTACAACTCGCTCATCCTGTGGGCCGAACCCTGGACCGGGCGGAACCTTCGGGTCCATCCCCGCGCCATGCCCGCCTTCACTGAGGCCGTCCAGAATGTCAACGCCGCGGGAACCGGCTACCGGGTTACCTCGGTGGGGACATACAACTGGAGGAACATCTCAAACACTTTCCAGATGTCACACCACGCTCTGGCGAAAGCGATCGACATCAATCCGTCCAAGAACCCGGTCACCAACGGCCCTCTCATCACCGACATGCCTCCGGGCTTCGTCCAGGCCTGGCGGGACGCCGGATTCTGTTGGGGAGGGGACTACATCTTCGGCAAGGATGCGATGCACTACGGGTGGATCGGTCCGGCTTTCGAGGCTGGCAAAACAGCCCGGTTCGCCCCCTACCCGGCACTGACCTCCCAGGCCAACTACACCTCGATGGCCCTCGAGGCAACGACACCCATCGGTGACGCCTCCCTCTACGCCGTTGCCAGCATGCGTCGGGACGGGGCCGACGATCTCTACGGTCTGGTCGAGAAGGACGGTGTGTGGGAGGTTCAGGTCGCCGGCGCCGGTGACCGGTTCCGGAGCCTCGGGGTGAAACGGAAGACCGCCGTGCCTGTCGGCGGCGTCCCATACCTGGCCGACTATGACGGGGACGGATACGCCGATATCTGGCGATTCGACACGTCAGGGTCGACCCTCACCGCCGACATCTACACCAACGCGTCGCGCTTCATGAAGAAAGACCACACGGTCACCACGGGGGCCGTCTGGTCAGCCGACGCAGACCTGGGGCTGGCCCTGTTCGACGATATCGATTGGATTCCCGACCTGTATGTGATTCGACGGGACACCGGTGTCGTAGAGGTCTACTCGGCCGCATCCGGGTATCAGGAGAAGGTCCACACCTCCACGCTCACCACACCGGTCGGCGATGCGAAGATCGTTCTGGCAGACAGGAATGTCGATGGTCGCACCGACATCTGGATGATCGAACCTGGTGCCACCGTGCAGATCCGGATTGCACTCTGGTCGAACGGATACGGTGGCTCGCCACAGACCTTCGTACCGTGGAGTCCTGTCGGTTCATCAGACTCCGTCCTCCCGGGTGACTACGACGGCGACGGTCGGATCGACCTCTATGTCGTCACCGGAAGTCGGATGCGGATCTGGTTAGGTGGTGTTGCGGACCGACCGATCGGAGACCTCGCCGTGTGGTTCACCACACCCGGACCGAACACCTTCGACAAAGGCCCCGAGTGCCAGGGCATCTGCGACCGCATCGGATATGTCGACGAACTGGGTGAGTGGAGACTCGCCCATGAGGTGGCATGGGGCACCACGGAGACCAAGTTCTTCTATGGAACCCCCGGCGACGTTCCCCTGATGGGGGACTGGGACTGCGATGGGGTCGACACGCCGGGCCTGTATCGGGCTTCGACCGGCTTCGTGTACCTCCGCAATTCGAACACCCAGGGTGTGGCCGACCGGGAGTACTACTTCGGGATTCCCGGCGATCGACCCATAGCCGGCGACTTCGACGGAGACGGCTGCGACACGGTGTCGATCTACCGGCCGTCCGAGCAACGTTTCTACATCATCAACCGGCTCGGCGGTGACCGAGCCGGTCTACCAGCGGACTTCTCGTTCATCTTCGGGAATCCGGGAGACAAGCCATTCGTGGGTGATTTCGATGGAAACGGAAGCGATGAGATCGGACTCCACCGGGAATCGACCGGTTTCGTCTACATGCGCCACACCCTGACCACGGGCTTCGCCGACACCGAATTCTTCTACGGCGATCCCGGAGATTTCCTGGTGGCCGGGGACTGGGACGGTGACGGGGTCGATACCCCGGCCATCTACCGACCCTCTGATGGCAACTGGTATCTCCGGCTGTCCAACACCCAGGGGATCGCCGACCATGTGATCGGGTTCGGAGCACCGAACCGGATGTTCCTGCCGCTCGCTGGCCGGCATGGAATCACACCGGGAATCCCCTCCGTCGGCGAGACCGTCGTAAACGATTTCGAACCGAAGTGACCCGGCCAGTTTCAGGGCAGTGGCAGACTGTGGCTCCGCATGTCGTGCGCAATATCAACCCGGGCTGAATGGGGGCGATCGTGAACCGTTTCCGCACCGCCATGCTCCATCAGTTCGGTCTCGATGAGGGCCAGGAACTCACGCCCCTGCAGGAGCACTGGATCGATTACGCCCTTACCACCAACAAGCGGGGGGCCCAGTTGGTGGACAGTGTTGAATCGTTCTTCGGTTCGCTCGACGGCAAGACCTGGCTCGATGTCGGGTCCGGATACGGAGGGCTGGCTATCGCCGCCGCCCGACGCGGAGCTATCGCCACAGGAATCGAATACGACCCGCGGCTGATCAGCATCGCCGAGGAGAACCTCGCTGATCAGGGATCCCTCGAAGTTGGGTTCGTCACGGGGGACATCCACGACCCGGGTTCTTTGCCCGAAGGCCAAACCTGGGATGTGATCACCCTGGACAATGTCATCGAACACGTGCGTAGCCCGTTCCAGGTCTACCAGCGGCTCGCCTCCCTGCTGTCTCCGGACGGGGTCGTCTACATCGTCGCACCCAACGGACGCTCCCTCGACCAGATCCGCTCTGACGGGCACTACCAGCTCTTCGGCATATCCCTGCTCAGCCCCCCTAGAGGTGCGGAATACCTGCGGGAGGCCCTGCCCGGAATCGTCTACGACGTCACCTGGCTCCATCGTCGTTCGGAATACGAGGCGATGGCCCGCACCGTCGGGCTGGAGAGCCATCTGGTCAACGGCGGGTTCACCACCGGGGAGACGGTGAAGGCGTTGAAGTCGAAGAGTCGGGCGCTCCGGGCAGACCTCGAAGGTCTCCTTGGTGGTGTGCCCGACGGTGCAAGGGAAGAGGTGAGGTTCCTCGTCGCTGAAGTTCTCGAAGATTGTGAGGCGGCCCTGGCACATGCCGAACGCCTCGACCCAGCCGAACGGAAGCGGTTTCTCGCCGAAGTCCAACGCGAGTTCGTCGACGAGGTGTTTCTCTTCGTGTTGAGACACCCGGGCAGTCGGGCGCCCCTGCCCACGCCACGGCATGTGATGTGGGGTTACCTGGGGAGACGGAGCCGTCACATTCTGGATTCGTGGAATGTGGGAGGAGAGGTAGGAAGCAAGCGATGACACCACATCTGCAGAGTCGGTTAGCTGGACTGCAAGACCTGATGCGGGAAGCCGGGGTGGATCTGACCGTGGTGTCCGTCGGTCCCGACCTTCGCTACCTGTCCGGATATGACACCCACCCATCGGAACGTCTGACCGCTCTGGTCGTCCGGCCCGACGTCGATCCCGTTCTGATCGTCCCGGCCCTCGAGGCCCCGCGGGCCTCCTCCGCCGCCGCGGAGGTAATCGCATGGTCGGAATTGGAGGATCCGGTCGCACTGATCGGCGGCATGGTGGATCGACCCTCACGGGTGGCGGTGGGAGACCACCTGTGGTCGGCGTTCCTGCTCAGATTCCAGCAGGAGTGGCCGGACGCCGCCTGGCTCCCTGCGTCGACCCTGGTGGGACCCCTCCGAATCCGAAAAGACCCATCCGAAATCGAAGCCCTGCGATTCGTAGCCGCAGCCGTCGACCGGGTAATGGCTCGAATCCCTGGAGAGGTGCGCTTCTCCGGTCGGTCAGAGGTCGAGGTCGCCCGTCAGATCGCCGCCATGTGTGTTGAGGAAGGCCATGAGACCGTCGACTTCACCATCGTCGCCTCAGGTCCCAACGGTGCTTCACCGCACCACACCGCATCCGATCGGATTATCCAGGTAGGGGACCTGGTGGTCTGCGACTTTGGAGGGCAGCGTGGCGGGTACTTCTCCGACACCACGAGGACCTTCACGGTTGGTGAGCCGTCTTCTATGGCCAGGGAGGTTCATGGTGTGGTGGCCGCTGCCCAACAGAAGGGGCGGGAGACGGCCCGCCCGGGGGTCACCTGTGAGGAAGTTGACCGCGCCACCAGACAGGTGATCGCCGATGCCGGATATGGCGATCGATTCATCCATCGCACCGGCCACGGCATCGGTCTCGAGGTTCACGAGAACCCATACCTGGTCGAAGGCAACCGAACCGTGCTCGAAGCCGGTATGGCCTTCTCGATCGAACCCGGTATCTACCTGCCCGGTGATCTTGGTGTCCGAATCGAGGACATTGCGGTATGCAGCACCGACGGGCTCGAGGCCCTCAACAATTCAGACCGCGGATTGGTGAACGTCGACTAGACGCTGACTAGATCAGGACGGCCACAGCCGCCACCACCGTCGCCAAACCGGTGGCGGTGAACACCCCCGATTTGATGTCCATCAGCTTGCGGTGGAATCGGAACAGCTTGTCGGGCGAGGTGATCCAGCGAGAAGGGTAGAGGAGGAGACCCCTGCCAAACCCGAAGACCGCCACCATCAGCACACCAGCCCACATCGATCGGGACAGGAAGGCTGCGGCCAGCATGGCGTAGTAGCCCCAGCTCATCACGAACACCGCGAAACCGACACCGAGTTGGACACCGAATCCAAGTCCGTAGACCCAGCCCCGGTACTGGCCGATCCAGTTCTGGTTGACCTGCCGTTTCGGGGTGAGCGGCTTGATCGGACTTAGATCGAGTGCCCCGGCGATCAGGGCGAGGACGGCGGTGATGGTCAGGGCTGTGGTGGAACTCATTCCCGGAATGAGCAGAGTCCCCAGCCAGGCGAACAAGGCGCATAGGGCGGCACCCGCCGCCATCGAACCGATCGTGAATGCGGTGATGGTGATGCCCCAGATGTTCCCGCGGCTCGACTCGCCGAGCGGGTGGATTTGAGCCTGCAACGACTCCCCGCATGGAGACCAGTTGCCTCTGATGGCGGCGCCGATGGCCGACACCAGACCGACAATCACCTGCGGGGTCATACCGAGATCCCTTTCATAGGGAGCCATGGTATCCCGAAGTCGGGGCAGCGTCGCCCTTCGGCGATGAAGTGGTCGACAGGCGGCGGGCAGGGATACCATGGCGAGGATGCCAGCCCACAGCGGGCCGGTGACAGCAGTCCTGATTCTGCTGCTGATCGCCGGCTTTCAGAAGATCACGGACCCGTCTACCACCTCAGGTGCGTTGCGGGCCGCCGGGCTGCCCGACCGCCCGATCCTGGTCCGAGCGTTGGGGCTTGCCGAAGTTGTCGTCGGTATCTGGTTCCTGGTCTGGGGTGGTCCGATACCGGCAGCCCTTGGGGCAATGATGTACGCCGGCTTCGCCTGGTTTGTGATCAACGCACTGATCCGCAAGCTCCCGATTTCCAGTTGTGGCTGTCTCGGGTCGACCGAGACCCCTCCGACAGTCGTCCACGTCGTGATGAATCTGGCAGCAGTCGTGGTCCTGACACTCGGCACGGTCTCTCCGGTGGGGGCGCTGGGCGGGATGCTTGAGGTCGGTTGGAGTGTGCGGGTTCCATTTCTCCTGCTGGTGGGTATCTCGGTTTACATGCTTTACGCATTGCTGACCGTGCTCCCCCTGGTGTCACGGGCCGCCGCAAAGCGTTCGCCGACCCCGGTTCCCTTTACTTCTAGGATCACCCCGTGAGCCGGACGCTGGTACGTCGCGCAACTGAAGCATTGGACAGACCGATCAGCCGTCGTGGATTCCTGCGGCGTTTGACCTACGGCGCCACTGCCCTGAGTGTCGCCCCCATCAGTTTCGCCCTGAAGCCCGGCACCGCGTATGCCCAGGTCTGCAACTGCTCGGGCCAGGACTGCGGTTGCTCATCGATGTGTTGCAGTGGCTACACCGAGTTCTGCTGCACTCTCACCGGCCAGAACGTTTGCCCCTCAGGGACCATCCCTGCCGGTTGGTGGAAGGCAGATGGGGCGGGGGTCTGTGACAATGCCTCCGGTTCCCAGCCCAGGTACTACCTCGATTGCAACGTCGCCGATTGCGGGACTTGCGGGTGTGGGAGCGCGGGACTGTGCTCGGGCAACTGCCAGGATCCCAAGGTCTACAACTGTGGCTGTGCACTCGGGAACTGCAACCATCGGAAGGCAAGTTGCACCGTGTTCCGGTACGGCCAATGCAACCAGAACGTTCAGTGTGTCGGTCCCATCGTGTGTCGGGTGGTCACCTGCACACCACCATGGATCTGGTCCACCGCTTGCACCTCCACTCCCGTCCTCACCGACAACAACACAAGGTTCCACAACTCCTCCTGCCTGCCCAACCAGCCTCGACTCCCCTTCGGTGGGGTGGCTGTCGTCGGCGACTGGGAAGGGGACGGAATCGCCTCACCCGGCAAGTTCATCAATGGGACCTGGTACCTGAGACGTTCCGACGGTGGCCCCGACATGATCTTCAGCTACGGCAACCCGGGCGACACTCCGATCGTCGGCGACTGGAACGGAGACGGCGTCGACACGGTCGGCACCGTCCGACAGGGTCAGTGGCTTCTCCGGAATTCGAACTCGACGGGTCCCGCTGACATCGCCTTCTGGTTTGGCAATCCCGGGGACGTTCCCTTTGCTGGCGACTGGACAGGCAGCGGATTCGACAAGCCCGGCATGCATCGTCGCTCGACCGGCCAGGTCTTCCTTCGTAACTCCCACACCAACGGCTTCGCCGAAGTGACCTACTACTTCGGCATTCCCGGCGACATCGCCATTGCGGGGGATTTCGACGGGGATGGCGTCGACACTGTGTCGGTCTACCGGCCCTCCGAACGTCGCTTCTACATCATCAACCAGTCGGGAACGACGATGGTCGCCGAGTACAGCTATCAGTACGGCCAGACCGGGGATCTACCGCTAGTCGGCGACTGGGACGGCGACGGTGTCGGCTCACCCGGTGTCCTCCGCAACAACGTCTTCTATCTCCGGAACGCCAACTCGGCGGGACCGGAGGATCTGAGGATCACATGACCGCACTGATGGTTCTTCTCGGCCTTGTCGTACTCCTTCTGGCCGTCCTCGTCGTCGGTCTGCTGCGCAGCCACGCTGACATCCTGCGGGCATTGCACCGGTTGGGCGTTGGGGAGGACTTCGAGCACACCCATGACGCCACTCCGACACCGAGGGCAAGGCTCAACGACAATCCACCGGCCGACCTGTCCGGTGAGTCGCTTCGTGGCTCGGCGATGCATGTCGGTGTCTCCGGAATCGAGGGTCAGACACTTCTCGCATTCCTCTCTACCGGATGCTCCGCGTGTCTCACCCTTTGGGATGACCTCGCCCGTGATCCGACGGCCGGGATCACTGCGGCCCGTCTGGTGGTTGTCGCCAAAGGCCCCGAGGAGGAGAGCCAATCGCGGCTTGAACAACTCGCACCGCCGGGGGTGACTGTCGTGCAGACCACGCAGGCATGGCACGACTACGGCGTTCCTGTGACCCCGTACTTCGTGTTGGTCGATGGGCCAACGGGTTCGGTCATCGGCGAGGGATCCGCGCCCAGTTGGGGTCAGGTGATCTCATTGATGAAACAGGCCGGCGCCGACCTCGCCGCGAGGAACCGGGGGAGCGAGGTCGTGGACCCGATCGACCGATCTGAGATCAGAGCGGACGCTGAACTCCGCAAGGCCGGTATCGGCCCGGGACATCCCAGTCTCTACCCCGACCGGGCCCCGATCGACGAGGGGTAACCGGTGAGACTGCACGGACTTGAAGTCGATGTTCCCCAGGGTTGGGATGGGGAGATCTACCGGCGTTCAGAGCTTCCCGATCCTCAGGGTGGGACCAGTCTCCCGGTGGTGCACCTTGCCAATTTCCCACTTCCCGCCGAGAGGGGTGACTTTGGGTCCGGGGCTGTCGAGCGAATGCGTCCCGACAATGTCTTCATAAGCCTTGCCGAATTCGGCCCGGAGTCTGTCGGAACCGCCCTGTTTGCCCATCAAGGAATGCCGTTGGTACAGGCCGCCGACTTCGACCCGAACCAGATGCAACGACCCCTTCAGGGCCAGTCCGGGTCCCAGTATTTCTTCACCATGAACGGACGACCCTTTGTGCTCTATGTCGCCCTCGGATCCCATGCCCGACGACACGAGTTGGTTCCGGAGGTCAATCACCTCCTCGCCCGATTCCAGATCGAGCTCAGGCCCTAACCGGCGATGAGTCGGTTGGTCAGCCTGGTAGGCCGACTCCCCGCGCCGGTTCGCAGGCTCCTCAAACGCCTGCCCGGCTCCGCCCGGATCCGGGATCGTCTGTATGGCACACCGGAAGGACCCGCATATCCGCCCGGAGCCCCGAGACCCGTGGTCTATCTGCCCACCTGGGTGCAGTGGGATGTGATGAAGCAGCGTCCCCAATACCTTCTGGAGGCTCTCTCCAGGGCAGGTCACGACGTCTACTTCGTCGACCCCCGCCACACAGGGGCCGACCTGAAACTGGGCAATGTGACGATTACCTCCGGCCTCGAGGCGACGCCGGTCGCCGACGTCCTGGTCTACACGCACTTTGCCCCTACCCGGACCATGCTCGACAGGTATCGGGATCCGGTGGTGATCTATGACATCCTCGACGATCTGACCATCTACGAACCAGCCGAAGTGGGCTTTCCTCCCGAACGTACCGTCAGGTTTCACCACGGCCCGCTGATGGAAGCGGCGTCGATGGTGATCGCCTCCAACCCGGTTCTTGTCGAACGCCACCAACCCGAGAGGGCCGATGTGCTTCTGGTCGAGAACGGGGTCGATCCGCAGCTCTTCACCCCCGAAGGCGCCGCCGTCGATCTCGGACCGGGACCGATCGTTGGTTACCACGGGGCGATCCGGTCCTGGGTCGACTTCGATCTCCTGAAGGGAGTGATATCGGCCCGGCCGCAGTACCGGTTTGTCCTGGTCGGGCCGATCCTGGAAGGAGTCGAGGAGGCCACCGCCGACCTGCTCACACTTCCCAACACACTCCACGTTCCCGAACAGCCACCGGAGGGGGTGGCCGCACATGTCCGCAGCTTCAGCGTCGGGATCGTGCCCTTCGTAGTCAACGTGACCACCCAGGGTGTAACCCCTATGAAGCTCAACGAGTACCTGGCCAGCGGTGTGCCCGTTGTTGCCACACCTCTCCCGTCGCTGGTGAATCATCCGAATGTCCGGGTGGGGTCTGATGTGCAGACCTGGGTCAGCCTCCTCGACGGGGCAGTGGGCACGACCGATGCCGACCGGGAGCAGTTGCGTCAGGTGGCCCTCTCAGCATCCTGGGACGCGCGCATCGGGCCTCTTCTCGCCCGACTCGAAGAATGCGGACTCCGCTACGTGCCCTTCTCCGAGCGAAAAGTGGGGTAGAGCAGGGTCAGGGTGAGGACACCGAGCAGGTACAGGGGATAGGCAAAGCGGAACTCCTGGTTGGGAGATGTGGCCACCACGTTGGCGAGGTGGGTAAGGAAGAGGGTTGAGGGGAGCAGGAATCTTCTTCCCCGCGGGACCGCAGCGAACACGACGATCGCCGCCAGAGCGGGTAGGACCACGATGGCGGGACGCCAGGTCAACCAGAGACGGTGGGTGGTCTCGGCCCATCGCCACACCGCCAGTGTCACATTCCGGGCCGCTCCGGATATCGGTTCTCGTTGCAGGCCAAGATCGTTCTGAGGGATGTCGTACGGCGGACGGTGCAGGTACACCCCTTCCGGATGCGAGGGGGAAAAGACGAAGTTGGAGACACAAGCGCGGTGCCGCAGTACCGCACCCGGGTTACGTCGGAACGCCCTGATCTGCAGGCTGAGGTAAGCGTCCGGGTTCTCCCGCACCCGGTTGGCCTCGAAATCGGGATGGAAGGTGAGGATCGTGCTGTCGAAGCAGTTGTAGTTGTCGAACCAGACCGTGGCTGGTGCAAGCGCCTCGATGAGACGGGTGTCCTCAGTGTCGAACAGCTCCGGATTGTCGACGAAAGTGGCGGCCAGGTCAGGCATGAAGACCTGGGCTATCTCGATGGGTTGGCGACGGACTTCAAATGCGGAGTACAGAGGCCCGACCACCAGGATCACCACCGCGGCAGCTACCCCCACCACAGTGGCCAGGGTTCTTAGGCTTCGTCGCCAGATCACCAACAAGACTCCGAGGGTTAGTACCACTGTGATGGGGCCGTTACCCCGGAAGAGCCAGACGCCGCTCAGGGCAATCCCGAGCCTGACCAGGTTCTGCCATCTTTCGAGCAGCGACGGATCGGTGGCGATGGCTAACAGTTCGATCCATGCCCAGAGCAGCATCAGCCCGAACACCACGTCTTTCCATAGAGCAAGAGTGGTCGGGGCGATTGCCGGGGAGAGACCCAGCAACCAGGACGCTCCGACCCCAAGCCAGGTCGGGACACCGGCTTCGAGAAGTCTCTTCGTTCCGTAGATGAGGAGGCCGGCGAAGACGAGGATCTGGAAGAGGCTCACCAGACCGGGTCGCGTGGTTCCCAGGCTGAGTAGATCGAGATAGATGGTGTGAATCGCCGGGTGGTAGTTGGTGATGACACCGGTACGCGCCTGTCGCCACTGGTCGATGGTGTCAGGCGAGGCGAATCCGGGGTGCCATCCCAGCCACCAAGCCAGCAGTGGGACGGCCGCCAGTCCGGCGAGGAGCCAGGGTCTACGCATCGACGGCTACCCGATGGAGCACTGCGGCGGTCTCGTTGAATCGGAAGATCCTCCCCAGGAACCGTGGGAACGGGAACGACGAGACCTCGGTCACTTCAAGCGCCAACTCTTGTGCTATCGACTCGATCTCGGGGAGGTCGATCGATTCGACGTGCGTTGGGTCGGCCCTGAAGCCGGCCTCCTGCGGAACGATCACCACTACCCGCCCTCCCGGGGTCAGATACGTCAGTTTCGTTCCCACCAGGTTGGTGGCCCTTCGGGTGGTCATATGTTCGAGGACATGTGCGAAGAGGAGAGTTCCGTAGCCGCCGGGGATGGCGAATCGGCTGTGCGGGAATTCCTCGGCGGTGAGGGCGGTCAGTCCTTCCCGGACTGCGACGGCCACCGAGTGCGGATTGGTGTCGATACCGACCGCATCCTTCCCGAGATAGGGGAGCAGTCTTCCGATCCCGCAGCCCACTTCAAGGGTCCGGCCTCTCACCAACGAGGCCGCCCTTCTCCCGAACCAGCCATGGATCAGCCGCGAATTCCGCCATCGGGCGGCCTGAAGCCGTTGGGTGTAACGGAGGTCGTCGTGCCCGAACTCGCTCTCAGCCATCGATGGCAAGGTAGTTGGGGCAACGGTCTTTGCACCGGATAACCGCCGCGATGGCCGTCCTTTTCACCAGGTAGCGGCTAAAACCTGAGTTCCAATGACCCAGCCGACGGTGACCATCATCCTCCCGGTCTTCAATGAAGCAGCACACATCGAGGAGACGCTCGGCGACCTTCTCGGTCAGGAGTACGCCGGCGAGGTGGAGGTCGTAGTCGCGGACGGTGGTTCCACCGACGGAACCCGTGACATTCTCGAATCGATTGCCCGCACCGAACCAAGACTGCGGGTGATCGACAACCCCGCCCGCAGACAGTCACACGGTCTGAACGACGCCGCCGCGCTGGCGACCGGGCAGATCCTGATCCGCGCTGACGGGCACTCCCGTTACGCCCCCGACTATGTCAGCCGGTCCGTGGCCGCTCTTATCGAGCTCGGCGGGGCGGTGGGTGGGCGGATGAATCCGGTGGGATACGACCGGTTCTCTGAGGCCGTGGCGGCCGCCATGAACAGTCCTCTTACCATGGGGCCGGGCCGGTTCCACCACGCCGAGACGACCGAGGTTGTCGACACCGTCTACCTCGGTGCGTTCAACCGTTCCGACTACCTCGCGGTGGGTGGGATGCGGGCCTTCCCTTCCGGATCCTCCGAAGACGCCGACTTCTACTACCGGTGGCGGCGATCGGGACGGAAGGTCCACATCGACCCCTCGATCGTGTCCTGGTATTCCCCCAGGAACCGGGTCGGCAGGCTATGGACCCAGTATTGGAACTACGGTCGGGGCAAAGCTGAGATGCTCTGGGTGAACGGCCGATTTCCCTCATGGCGGCCCCTTGCCCCTCTGTTGCTCGTCCTCGGCCTGATCGGGGGTCTTGTCCTGGGTCTCGTCGGAGTGTGGTGGCCCGTGCTCGGCCTTCTAGGGGCCTGGCTGGCGGTGCTGGTGGCCGCCGCTATCCGGGGACGGGTGCGGCCTGTCCTGACCATGGGGGTAGCTGCGGTGATGCACCTCGCCTACGGTCTCGGGGGCCTATGGGGACTGCTCAGAGGTCCCGGGCCGGTGCGTCATCTTCGCTGAGACCTTCGTGCTCGGTGTGGTACCAATTCGATCGGCGCGCCGACACCAGCCGGATTGGAATCCAGAGAATCGCCAGGATTGCCAGCAGCGGGTACCGGACCAGCCGACTTGGAGCGATCCCCTCTCTGGCCAGGAACGGGACGGGCAGGAGGAACTGGATGGCCGTCAGCACCGCCCAGACCGGCCAGGGAAGCAACCAGGACCAGTCGGATGTGAGAGCGAGTACGGTGAACACTGCCGACACGAGGGCTACGAACGATCTCCCGGGCTGGATGAGACGGATGGCCATGTCGAGCATTGCCGGCGACCTTCTCCTGAGTAGCGAGCCCAGGTGACGGCGTCGGGTGTCCCGTTTGCCGGACATCCACCGCGCCCGCTGGCGTACGGCTGCTCCCATTCGACGTGGCTTTTCGTCCCGGACCCTCACATCGTGGAGCCATTCGACCCGGTGGCCGTTGAGCAACAATCGGACTCCGAGGTCCTGGTCTTCGGTGAGCGAGTCTGCGAATCCGCCCGCCGCCTGGAGGGCGTCCGGAGTGAACCCCATTCCAGTTCCGCCCAGATCTGCAGACCACCCGAGATTCGATCTGGCCAGTTGGACCATCCGATTGCCGGCCCAATATGAGAGCGCCGATGCTTCGGCCACCCATGACGCGTCCGGATTGGTCGCATCGAGGTAACACTGGACCACCGTTTGTCCGGAATCGATCTCATCGCAGATGCGCCCCAACACCTCAGGCCCGACCCGGTTGTCGGCATCGAAGATGACCAGAACTTCCCCGGCCTCAAGGGGATCCCGGTTGAGATACCAGCTCAGAGCCTGACCCTTCCCTGACGGCCCATCCCGACGTGTCTCTACCTCCGCGCCGGCCCCGGTAGCAACTCGAGCGGTGGCATCCGTGCTCCGGTCATCGAGGACACAGATCCGCACCAGACTGGCGGGATATTCAGAGCCTTTCAGGTCCGAGACGATGCCGGAGATCACCTTCTCCTCGTTATGGGCGGGAATCACCACACGAAGACGTCGGGTTCGGGATCCCATCGGGGCGGGAACCCGGTCCCGCCACCCCCAGAGGGCGGTGACACTGTTGTAGACGACCAGGGCGATCACGAGTGTCTGCACGATCAGCCCGACGAGCCGTAGCATCCGGTCGAGGCTAGAGCCGCAAGATATGCAAAACCATGACAACAGCTTGAAACCGGGGTCCGTTGCGGTGATCTTCGGGACCCGCCCAGAGATCGTGAAACTGGCATATGTGATCAAAGGGCTCGGAGACGCCGCCCGGATGGTCCATACCGGCCAGCATTACGACTTCTCCCTTTCCGCTTCCTTCCTCGATGTGTTCGGGTTGGATGAGCCGGCGCACTTCCTTGGGGTGGGTGGGAAGACCCGGGCCGGGCAGATCGGAGCCGCAGTCACCGCCCTCGACACGATGTTCGCCTCCAACCCCCCGGATGCGGTCGTGGTCCAGGGTGACACGAACACGACCCTGGCCGGTGCGTTGGCTGCCAACGCATACGAGATACCGATCGTCCATGTCGAGGCCGGCCTGCGCTCCCGGGACCGTCGGATGCCCGAAGAGCACAATCGGGTCCTCACCGACCACATCGCAGATCTCCTCTGCGCCCCCACCGAGGTAGGGCGGACCAATGCGCTGGCCGAGGGCATCGAACCGGACCGGGTGATCGTCACCGGGAACACCGTGGTCGAGGCGGTGCAACGTCTCCTGCCCGATCCCGAGGGGGCCGCAGCATTGGCTCGGGAGTTTGGTGTCGAACCGTCGGCCTTCATCCTCTCCACTTTCCACCGGCCCGAGAACGTCGACGATCCCGATCGGTTCGCGGAGATCATCCGTCAGCTGGCAAAGATGCCGTTCCCCGTGGTCCTACCGCTCCATCCCCGCTCCCGTCGTCAGGCGGCCCGTTTTGGACTGGAGGACGAACTGGGATCGATCACGGTGATCGATCCCATCGGATATCGAGAGTTCCTCGGTTTGAGTGCTGCGTCGGCTTTCCTCGTCTCGGACTCCGGGGGTGTCCAGGAGGAGGTGTCGATCTACAAACGGCCGGTGGTCGTGGTTCGTCGGAGCACGGAACGTCCCGAAGTGCTGGGGACGTTCGCACGCCTCGTCGAACCGGAAGCGATCAACTCGACGGTCAGCACCTGGCTCGGGGACATCGAGTCGGTCCATGCCCACCTGGCCGGGTTGCCCTCGCCGTATGGCGATGGCACCGCATCCGCTCGCATCGTCGCTGCCATCGGGGAGCTCGTAGCAGGTGTTTGAACGATTTCGGAGATCGAAACCTGACGATCCACGGAGGCAGCCGCATCTCTCGTTCGGTTCCTGGGATGACCTCGAACCCGGCTCGGTGGTGCAGGTCTGTCATCCCGATTGGCGTGGGGTCCGGACGGTCACGTACTCGTTCCACACTCCCGTGGTCGAGTGTGACGACCCGGGTGCATGGAGCCGGGAACTGACGGCTGCTCTGACCGAGCGGTCGCCGCAATGTGTCGTGATCCAGGGTTGGCCGCCGGGCGCTGGAATGCTCGCTGCGGCGCTCTCCGCCGCCGGAGTTCCGGTGAAGACGGTGCTCCATTCGTCCCCTGCCCAGCACGACGCCGAGGTCGGCGAGGCGAGGATGGTCGACGAGATCATCGGGTTGGTCGGGGAGGGTGTGCTGGCCGGAATGGGAATGGCCAAGGCCGGTGTCCCTGAGGCGATTACCGCCCTGGGGATTCCGGTGGCGTATGTCCCCAATCGGGCTCCGGTCCTGCCGTCATGGTCGAAACAGGATCTCGGCACCGGGTTTCATGTCGGTGTGTTCGCCGAGCCCTTCTGGCGGAAGAATGTCAGCGCCCAGGTACTCGCTGCCTCACTGATGGGGGCCACCCCGCATGTGATGCGAAAGCCCGACAACCGTTACATGGCCGCAGTTTCCGCCGTCGAACACGGCCAGTTGGGGTACCCGGAGTTCATCTCCCTTCAGGCGTCCGTCGATCTCAACCTCTATGTCACTCTCTCCGAGTGCCATCCTTCGACACCGCAGGAGTCGTACCTCACCGGTGTTCCGTGCCTCATGTCGAGAACCTCCAGTGTTTTCAGGAGTGATCCGGATCTCTGGCAACTCACCACCGTGGATCAGGCTGACAATCCGAGCGAGATTGCCGCGGCGGCGCGCAGACTGGACGAATCACGAGAGGAAGCGGTCGCTCGGGCCAGGGTCTGGATCGATGCGGCCGATCGAATCGGTGCGGAGTTGTGGGAGTCGTTCGTCAGCGTCTGAGAAGGATCTCTTCGACTGCCCGTTCCAGACCGGGTCGGTAGTGGGGGAGCGGGAGTAGTCCCCACGTCTCCAGTCGTTCGCTGTCGAGTACCGAGTTCTGAGGACGTTTCGCCGGTCTGGCCTGTTCTTCACTGGTGGTGGGGTTGACCAGGGCTGGGTCGTAGCCCGCCAGCTCGGCGATGAGGCGGGCAAGGTCGAACCAGGTGGTTTCGCCCTGGTTGGCGAGATGGATGATTCCCGACGCATTCGCAGCCACCGCCCTCAAGACACCGTCGACCAGGTCGTCGACCAGGGTGGGGCGACCCCGCTGGTCGGCTACCACCCCGACCGGACCCGATTCCAGACGGGAGAGGATGGTCGTGGCGAAGCATGGGTGGGTGCCCGACATCAGCCAGGAGGTGCGTACCACCAGGGCTCCCGGATGGGCTGCCAGTGCGAGCTGCTCACCGGCGAGTTTGGATCTCCCGTAGACGTTCAGCGGAGACGGCGTATCACTCTCCACATATCCGTCCGGTTTGGCTCCGTCGAAGACGTAGTCGGTCGAGAAGGTGACCATCCGGATCTCATTGCGGGCGGCGGCCCGGGCCAGGGCGCCGACGGCCTCCGCATTGATCCGGTTGGCCATGACCGGATCGGTCTCAGCCTGATCCACCCCGGTGTAGGCCGCGCAGTTGATTATCAGCTTGGGTCTTAGCTCGGCAACCCAATCATCTATTGCGTCGAGGAGTGTCAGGTCGAGTTGGGATCGGTCCACCCCAAGTGCGTCATCATCCAACGCCTTCATGAAGGCGGTGCCGAGTTGACCGGTGCAGCCGAGGACCGCGATCACCCCAGAAGTCGCTCCAGATATGTCCGGTACGTCGATTCGGGCATGGTCAAGACCAGGTCCCTGAGTCGGGCCTCATCGAGGAACCCGTTGTTGAAGGCGACCTCCTCGAGGCAGGCGATCTTGAGGCCCTGGCGTCGTTCGATGGTTGCCACGAAATTGGCGGCTTCGAGGAGACTGTCATGTGTCCCGCTGTCCAACCAGGCGATGCCGCGACCGAGTGGGACGACCTGGAGATCGCCACGTTCCAAGTAGGTACGGTTGACATCGGTGATCTCCAACTCACCCCGCGCCGAGGGTCTCAGGCCTTTCACGATCTCGATCACCTCGTTGTCGTAGACATAGAGGCCGGGGATGGCGAGGTTCGATCGTGGGCTCTTCGGCTTCTCCTCGATCGAACGGATGCTTCCATCGGGCGCTATCTCGACCACCCCGTAACGGGACGGATCACTCACCGGGTAGCCGAAGATGAGTCCTCCCGCGTGGAACGTGTCGACCCGTTCGGACAGGCCGATGTCTCCGTGGAAGATGTTGTCGCCGAGGATCAATGTCACCGGCCCCGCCCCGATGAAAGCTTCTCCGATGAGGAATGCCTGAGCGATCCCTTCGGGCCGTTCCTGTTCAGCCAGTTCGATGTTGATTCCCCAATGGGTTCCGTCGCCAAGCAGGTCCTGGAATCTCGGTCGGTCTTTCGGTGTGGTGATGACGAGAACATCCCTGATCCCGGCGTCCATCAGTGTCGCCAGGGGGTAGTAGATCATCGGTTTGTCATAGACCGGTTGCAGCTGCTTGCTGGCGACCCGGGTTATCGGGTCGAGACGGGTGCCCGAGCCTCCGGCGAGGATGATGCCTCTCAATGTCCCGGCTCTCCTATCTGGCTATTCGTAGACCTCGGCATCCGAGAGGCTAGGCGCGTTGCGGTCGCGCTCGGATACAACCGGGTCGGTGGATAGCGGCCAGTCGATACCGATCTTCGGATCATCCCAACGCACGGTCCGGGCCAGATCCGGATTGTGGTAGCCGGTGAGCTTGTAGACAACGTCGGCCCTTTCGCTCATCACATAGAAGCCATGCGCAAACCCTGGAGGGACCCACATCAGCCGGCGGTTTGTCTCGCTCAACTCATACCCGGTCCATTGCCCGAAGGTCTCACTGGATCTTCTCAGGTCGACAGCGACATCGAAGACGGACCCGGAGACGACCCGGACCAGTTTTCCCTGGGGGGCCGGCGTGAGCTGGTAGTGGAGACCCCGGAGGACCCCCCGTACCGAGGTGGAGTGGTTGTCCTGGACGAACCTGACCACCCTGCCTGCCAGAGTGTCGAAATGATCCTGACGGTATGACTCGAAGAGGACACCACGGCTATCTGTGTACACCTCGGGCTCATAGATGAACGGGCGGTCTTCGGGGAGGATCATCGCTCCACCACCCCGAACTTGACCAGGGTCGCCCCTTCGAAAAGGTCCTCCGGGTCCCATCTGGTACGGGCGCCTACCCAGAGGTGATCGCCGATTGGACGACCGTGGAGAGCGCTATTGGATGCATAGTCGATCCGGTGTGCGTTGAGCCCCACCAGATAACCATCCCGTCGTACCGCGGCCATCGTCTTGGGTCCCGGACCGGCATCGGTGATCACTACCCGAGCTTCGTCGGCGGGACCGACGACGGCGACACCGGCAGCGGCCAGAGCATCTGCCAGAGATTCGACGAGAGGGGTATTGGTGGCGAGATGGATCGTTGGCACTGCGCCGGTCTGCCCGGCGATCCGGCCCAACATTGTGATCATGGCATTGACATCGTGCGCCCCGAGCACCTGGTGGGCGAGGGTGGGCTCAACCGGTCTCAATGTGGCGAAGCGCTCCCTCATCTCCTCCACCAGATGCTGGCGGTCGGTATAGCTGATCCGGGAGCTGGCGTCGGTCCGATACAGACCGGCGACTGCCGGGACGAGCACGGGAGTCCGATTCATGGTGAGTCTCACCACGTAGTCCCAATCGACCAGGGCGGGAAGGGATTCGTCGAAACGATGCGACGGATCCGCACGGTGGGCAAGCATTCCCATATCTACGAAGTTGTCGCGAATCAGCGCCTCCCATTCGAAGCGGGGTGGGAAACGGATGCTGTGGTGCTCGTGATATCCGGGGTCCGGGGTGACCAGCTGAGCACCGATAAAGACATCGGCCTGCGGCGACTGGTTGATCGAATCTGCCAGGGCCAACAGCCAGAGAGGGTCCATGAGGTTGTCATCGTCGAGGAAGGTGACGTATTCGCCGGTCGCTTCATCGAGGCCACGGTTGCGGGCCGCGGAGACGCCGACCCCACCGGAGTCAACGATCCGTATCTGCGGATGTTGGGGCACGACACCTTCGCCCAGGGGACTGTCGGAATCGTTGACCACGACCAGGTCCCAGTTGTCGTATGTCTGGTCGATGACCGAGGCCAGGGCCCGTTTCAGGTGTTCAGGTCTGTCGCGTGTCGCAAGCACCACCGAAATCACCGGTCGATACTCAGGAGTAGCCCGGGCGTAGTAGTCGCGCATCAAGACGACGACCACACTCGAGTCGGTCTGCTCGAGTCGACTGTGGAGCGGCTCTTCTACTTCGATGGGTGATCCGGCGAGCCTCCAGCGGATGTAACCGTCGAGTGTTCTGGCCAGATCCTTCAGACCGCCATTGCGGTACGCGTCGCGGAGTCGGGACACGCCACCGTTCACACCGAATCCCTGTAGGCCGCGACGACCTCATCGACCTGACCGATCATCTTGATCCGACCCCGATCGAGCCACATCGCCCGGGAGGCGAGGTTCTGCACCTGGGTGAGCGAATGGGAGACGAGGACGACCGTGGTGCCACCTTCCATCAGCTGTCTCATCCTCGCTTGGGACTTCCGGCTGAATTTCTCATCACCGACGGAGAGGATCTCGTCGACGAGGAGGACCTCAGGGTGGACGTCGGTGCCGATTGCGAAGGCGAGGCGGCTCACCATTCCGGTGGAGTAGGTATGTGCCGGGGCATCGAGGAACTCCGTCAGTTCAGCCCATTCGGCGATCTCGTCGATCCGCTCGTACATCTCGTCGGGATCCCGCCCCAGGAGGGTCCCGAACATGACGATGTTCTCCCGGCCGGTCATCTCCTGGTTGATCCCACCACTCAGTTCGATGAGAGGGGACACGAAACCGCGGACGATGACCCGCCCTTGGTTCGGTGGCAGGACCCCGGCGAGTACCTTGAGGAGGGTGCTCTTACCGGCGCCGTTAGGCCCGATTACGGCAAAGACCTCACCTTTCTCCACCTGGAACGACACGTCGTCCAGTGCCCAGAACTGCTCGTAGACCATCTGCCGCTTGAGGAGGTTGATGGTGTACTCCTTCATGCTGGCGGCGCGGCCCCGCGCCACGCGATAGGCGAGACTCAGATTGTGGACTTCGATGCTCGGCTCGGTCACATCATCACCACTGCCTGACGCCAGCTCTTGGAGAACACCCAGACACCGGCAACGAGGACCAGGATCGCACTTGCGAACATCACCGCGAAGTTCCATCCGGGGGCAAAGACACCGTCATACATGAATCCGCGGAACACGGTGAGATACGAATAGAGGGGATTGGCCTTGATCAAAGTCTGCATCGTTGGATTCCCATCCAGGATGTCGAGCGGATAGAAGGTGGGGACCAGCCACACCACAAGCGACAGGAGCACCCGAACGAAATCGAGGACGTCGTAGAAATGGATCGCTGCTGAGGCAATCAGCATCCCCAGACCGGTGACCAGCAGGAGCATGGCGAAGAGGGGTATGGGGATGAGGATGACTGTCCACGGGATACCCCATCCGGTCGCCAGTTGGAGAAGGGCGAGGATGACCACCCCGATGAGGATGTTGACCGCCGCTGCCAGCGAAGCGGTCACCGCGAACACTTCGCCGGGGACTTTGACCCGGCTGAGAATGTTCCGGCTCCCCAGCAATGCTGAGCCACCGGCCAGAACTCCCTGTGAGAAGAATGTGGAGATGAGGAGCGTCCCCGACAGCAGGTAGACGACGAAAGGCGCCTCACCCTCACCCCGGCGCTCGAATATGTTGGAGAAGACGAACCAGAACACCAGGGTGGTTAGAAGCGGGTTGAGCACCGTCCACCAGATCCCGAGTACCGAACGCTTGTATCTGAGGGTCAGGTCACGAGCCACCAGGAGCTTGATCAGATCCCGTTTCTCCCAGATGTTCTTGAACGGCTGAATCAGGGGGTGGGCGGGCGTTGCCGAGTCATAGATGATTGGGGGTGTGGTCATACGCGATCGCCGTTGAATCGGGATTCTACCGGCATCGCCGTGTGATATCCGTGAGCTGCATGGGCTCTGCGGGCTTCACTCGAAACCGCTGATCCGGGGGTGTTCTCTTCGGAACATTGCCAGCATGAAGGCGGCGTGAAACATGTATCGATGAGCCACCCAGTGGCTCAACTCGCGCATATCGGCGGGATCGTCAGAGGCAAAGAGCGGTCGCAGTCTCTCATGTGCCAGCGCCAGGGCGCTGGGATCGGTATTGACGACTTCGGCCATCCTCCGAATGGCCTCTGGATGAGCTCGCTTCATGCTCTTGGCCGGTGCGGGATCGGCCGTGGATGGACTGGGTATGTCCTTGATGGCCGGACTCAGCGTGGCGAGAAGCCGGGAGTACCTTTCCGGACCACGTTCGGCGAGCACGCCCGGGGACAGACATACCCGCGCCACGTCCGGCACCAGGAAGGGCGTGACGGTCCTGGGACGGGGTCCAATCAGTCGGGAACTGAAATGAGCAACCGATCGGGCAATCCGTCCGGATATGGCACTCATCGCCTGCCA
This sequence comes from uncultured Acidimicrobiaceae bacterium, assembly GCA_964400035.1. GTDB lineage: Bacteria > Actinomycetota > Acidimicrobiia > Spongiisociales > ZC4RG35 > ZC4RG35. The sequence goes on from CAYNSP010000005.1 coordinate 31,649, forward strand.
TCCGGGCTGGTCGGCGAACATGCCGGCCGTTTCCACGAAGTCGGCTTCCAGATAGGGGCGATACCGATCGACGAGTTGGTCGTCGATCCCGGCGTCATGTCGGAGCCGGTCTCCACCGATCATGTCGAATAGTCGAACCCTGTTGTCGGTGTCATGCCCCCCGCGATCCATGCCGGGATCCTGATTGTGATCGCTGAGGAGGACCCCACCGGCGACACCGTTCACGGAGACATGTCCTCCGGCACGGACCCGGCTGGCCAACGGTACAGACCACGGATGATGAGTAGTCGAGTAGTCGAGCCGACGCATCGACTCGAGGAACCATGAGTCCCACGGTCGATCATCGGTCACGAGTTCGTACGGCACCGCCAGCTTGTTCGCCACGGTTGTGGCGATGTCGACCTCATGGATGTTGCCGTCGTCCTTGTCGGTGATGAATGCGGTCATTTCGAGTCCACGGTCCTGACCGCAGACCAGCAGGAGACGTGAATCGAATCCACCCGAGAGCAGGATCACCGAGGGCCTTCCAGCCTCCATCACATCCCCGATCCTCACGGCCACATCGTTGACTGTGAACCTCTCTCCGGTCTCTAATTCAGGGGGATCGCAGACCGAGGTGAGGGTCCGGCTGAGGCGATCGTGCACGATTGACTCGCCGACCCTGAGCGTCTGGACCTCACGCACCGGGGACAGGCCGGGTGGGATGTACATCAGGGTGGCGAGCGAGAGCCAGGACACGGGATCGAGTGAGAGTCGTGATGCGGCCCTGAGCGTCGGGGTCAGCCGATTACTGAAGTACACGACGTCGCCTCGCCAGACGACATAGAGCGGGGACGCTCCCCAGAAGTCGGCATGGAGCCGGATCGTCCTCTCCTCAATGGCGACACCCGCGGCGCAGGCATCGCTTCGGACCTCCTCAAAGGAGGTGGGACGAACCAGCGGATTCAGCGGGCCCCAGTAGAACCCTCGCGCCCTCCGGGTGCTCCATTGCTCTGTCGGATGGTCGCTCCAGATGCTCATGTGCTCGGGAATGGCGAAACGCTGCTCGAACCCTTCCTCCACCATGCGCTCCAGCGTCGCCTGGTCATACCTCCCGATAGCACCGACCACGGTCGGCTCGAACACGGCCTCGGTCATCCGGTGGGCATGGCCACGTCCAGGGCCAGTCCTCGATACTGCTCCTCGGATTGGTCCAGGAAGTAGTCGACGTCAGCATCCCAGGTGTGCCCGGACTCCCGCCGGTGCAGGACATATCCGGTTCCCTCGCCGCGGTACCACGTCTTGTCACATCTCACTAGATCGTCGAGGAGCGCCTGGTCGACGTGTCGTTCGATCGACTGCCAGCCTCCAACTTCCTGGAGGACCGACTTCTTGATCAGGAATGTGCCCCCGCCGACATTCCGGTTGTTGAAGGTGCATCCATCTGCAGACATCCTGCGGATGGTGATGTCCAGCTCCTCGAGGTAAACGAACTCCGCTCCGCGGGCGACCATATCGGCACCACTGGCTTCCAGGTCCGTGACCAGCCCGGAGAGATGGTTCTCGCCGTACCAATCGTCGTCATCCATCTTCGCAATCAGCGAACCACGGGCCGCGGCCACACCCCGATTAAGGGCATCCCCGAATACGACGGAATCAGGGACGCGGAGTATCTGCAGATCGCCTTCGTACCTTGCCGTGATCTCTTCATTCGACGGAAACGACCCGCCGTGAAGGATCAGGACGAGTTCGCGGTCCACCAACGTCTGCTTCTCAACCTGCCCGAGTGCATGTTCGAGGAAGCTCGGACGGCTCGTGCAGAGGAGGATGCTTACCAACGGTTTCCTGAGATGCGGTTGTTTCTGTGGCACGGCTCTCCTCGAAGACGCCGCGGTAATGTAGCCAAATGTCCTCTCCGGATCGGCCCGCCGCGGCGGTGCCGAAAAACAGGTGGGATCAGATTCCGGTACCCGAACTGGGCGAGTGGAGTCCCACCCTGACAGTCACGGTGGTGTTGCCGTATTACGAGCGGCCGGAAGAACTGGAGCGGACTCTTGCCGGTCTCAACGCTCAAACCTATCCCGCCCACCTGCTCCAGGCCATCATCGTCGACGACGGCTCTCCGAACGAACCACCGCGCCCGCAGCCCGGCCTGCGCTTTGATGTCAGGGTCGTCCGGCAGGAGGATCGGGGTTACGGACTGACCCGAGCCCGTAACCTGGGGGCCCGTCTTGCCGAGGGGGAGATCGTGGTGTTCCTCGACTGCGACATGATCCCCGAGCGCCAGCTTGTCGAGGCTCATGCAAGATGGCATCACCAGGCCCGGCGTCTGATGACCCTGGGATTCCGCCGCCACGCCGAATTCGGTGAAATCACGCCCGAGCAGATCAGTGAGGCCGTGCGCGGTGACTCGATGGCGTCGCTATTCCGACCCGAGGACGTTTCGATTCCTGAATGGATCGAGGCCCACATGATGCGGACCGAGCAGATGCTCTCGGGGGTCGATGATCTCTACAGCTTGATGAGCGGTGGCAACCTGGGTGTGGATCGAGACTTCTATTGGGAGGTCGGTGGGAACGACGAGTCATTCACCCGTTGGGGTGGCGAGGACAACGAGTTCGCCTTTCGAGCGCTGGTCCTCGGCGGTGTATTCGTGCCCGAGCGTCGGGCCTTGGCCTGGCACCAGGGCGAGGGTCACGAGGCAAGCGACGAAGAGGTTCGGTCGCTCCGGCTGCAACGTCCCAAGATCGAGAGTCTGATCGCCAACCCCGTGACACGGCGTTCCGATGCCCGGATCCATGCGCGGCCCAGGCTGACGGTCTTCATAGACCCGGGTTCCGCCGAGTTCGACATGATCGGTACGACCGTGGACTCGGTACTCGCCAGTGACTTCAGGGATCTGGTGGTCGGCGTTGGTCCGGTATCGGGTGAGTCGCATGCCTGGCTTGAGGAGGCGTTCGGAAAGGATCCCCGGGTTGTGGTCGCTGTCGAAGAGCCGGAGTTAATGGACCGATTCCGGTTGACACCGGTGAGGTTGAGGCTGCCGGCGGGTTTCGCAGTGAGCGCCGGCACCATAGATTCCATCCTCCAGCGGGTATCCGGCGAGGGGGTGGGACAGATCCATATCACCCTTCCCGGGATCAGGCCCCGGGAGGGCATGGCGTCGGCATGGCTGACCCGGGCCGAAAATCGTGCCCGCAGCATCGGCGAGGATGTCTCCACCGGGATAGCCCGACTCTTCGGAGAATGGTGGGTCTCTGGAACGTCCCTCGGCCTGTGGGCCATCGAGGACATCGATCGCGCTCTTCTCAGGATCCGGAGCCGTCTCGGACCCCACGACTGGGACCGTTACGAACTCATCGAGTACCTGTTATGGAAGGCCAATCAGCGAATCGAAGAGTTGGAGGGACGACGCGCCCTCCTCCTGGCCGACGGTATCGGCCAGGTTCTTCGCGCCAGGAACATGAAGGATCTGAGGTTCGGAATGTCGGCCATCGGTCGGGCTTTCCGCAGGCGCAGGCACAGCGCTCAGTGAGGTGTGCGGATCGACCTGTCATGACCTCCTTCCAAGCGGCAGATCAGGCTGGACTTGGTCATACGCTGGCCACCGAGAAGACTTGAATTCGAAGAACGTCGGTGAACGGAGA
>CAYNSP010000006.1:0-33514 GCA_964400035.1 uncultured Acidimicrobiaceae bacterium
CACCGGCCCCGACCAGGGTGTGCAGTTCGTCGAGGAAGGTGATCACCTCACCTTCGGACTGACGGATCTCATCGAGGACCGCCTTGAGCCGCTCTTCGAACTCACCCCGGTACTTCGCCCCGGCCACCATGGCACCGAGGTCGAGGGCGACGATCCGCTTCGTCTTGAGACCCTCGGGAACGTCGCCGTCGGCAATACGACGGGCGAGACCTTCGACGATGGCGGTCTTACCGACACCGGGTTCGCCGATAAGGACCGGGTTGTTCTTGGTGCGACGACTCAACACCTGGATGACCCGACGGATCTCGTCGTCTCGTCCGATCACCGGGTCGAGTTTCCCCTGACGGGCGATGGCGGTCAGGTCACGACCGAACTGCTCCAGGGGATTCTGCTGTTCAACACCTTCATGATTCATTGCCCACAGTATAAAATCTGAGTCATGTCATATCAAGTTTGGAGCGGGCGCCGGGCGGCCCCTGACGCCCAGCGAGATCGCCTTGTCTTCCCCGGTACGGCATGGTACCCTGTATGACATGGTAGCTGGCAAAGCAGCACAGGATCGGAGCTCGCAGCTCCTTCACGGAGTGCTCGACATGTGCCTGCTCTCGATCATCCAGAAGGAAAGCTCGTACGGTTATGAGATGGTCAGCAAGCTCAGGGAGAGAGGTCTCGATCTTGCCAGTGAGGGATCCATCTACCCTCTGCTCTCCCGACTCCAGAAGCAGGGGATGATCGAGGGGTATCTGGTGGAAAGCAGTGAAGGCCCGGCCCGCAAGTACTACCGCATGACCGGGAAGGGCCGGAAGGCACTCGACCTGTGGCGGACCGATTGGCTTGCATTTCGCGATGCGGTGGACACCGTGTTGGAGGGAGCCCCGGAATGACCGAGCGGAACATCATCGTCGATCAGGTGACCGCCTACTGGCGGGAGACGGGACTCCCCCGGGATGTCGTCTCCGAGATGCGCCTCGAACTGGAGCAACATCTGATCGAAGCCGAACGGGACGGGAGGACCGCGGCCAGTGTGGTCGGTGATCGGGCCCGTTTCGCTGAGGAGTGGGCGGAGGCCCGTACCGGGCGGAAGGCAATCCCGTGGACAGACTTTCAAAGTGGCAAAGCGAGAAAAACAAGAGCGACACGACGGGACACCGTGATCTACGGCCTCTCGGGGACAGCCCTGGTGGCCGCGGCGGTCGTGGCAGGACAAGGAGGTAGCAACGTGGACAACGAAATGTGGCGTTGGATTTGGACCATCTTCGCCCTGGTGATGGGAATCGGTGAGATCTTCACTGCAGGATTCTTCCTGCTCCCCTTCGCCGTGGGCGCCACCGGAGCAGCGATCCTGGCATGGCTGGACATCCATATTGTCGCCCAGTGGCTGGTGTTCTTCGGTCTCTCGGCGTTCGCTTTCGCCTACCTTCGGAAGTACGTCAACCGTCAGGACGAGGTCGACCAGCCGAGGGTCGGCGCCAATCGCTGGACGGGTCAGGAGGGCCTGGTGCTCGAGACCATCGACCCGATCACCGGGGCGGGCATGATCAGGGTCCTCAACGAGGAGTGGCGGGCGACCGCACACGGCCACATCGAGACCGGCTCCAGGGTCGTGGTCACTGAGGTCAGAGGAACCCGTCTGTTTGTCGAACGAATCGAAGATTGAAAGCTAAGGAATGACACAGAAAGGAAGGGAAGAATGCCGAATGCGATAGTGGTCCTATTCGCAATGGTGACGATCGCACTGTTGATCGTCGCCGCAGCCGGGTTCAAGATCGTACGGCCCTATCAAAAGGGTCTGATCGAGTTCCTCGGCCGCTACGAGAAGACGGTGGGGTCCGGTCTCCGTTGGGTGATGCCGTTCGTGAAGCGGATCATCAGGGTGGACATGCGTGAGCAGGTGGTCGACGTGCCGCCGCAGGACGTGATCACCAAGGACAACGTGGTGGTCACCGTGGACGCGGTGATCTACTTCGAGCCAACCGACCCGGTGAAGCTCCAGTACAACGTTGCCAACTTCATCATGGCGGTCACCAAGCTGGCCCAGACCAACCTGAGGAACGTGGTCGGTGATCTCGACCTCGACTCGGCGCTCACTTCCCGTGAAGTGATCAACGCCAAGCTGCGGACGATCCTCGACGACGCCACCGACAAGTGGGGTGTCCGTGTGGTCCGGGTGGAGATCCAGAGGATCGAGCCGCCGCAGGACGTCACCGACGCCATGCACCGTCAGATGAAGGCAGAGCGCGATCGTCGTGCCGCGGTCACCGAGGCTGAGGGCGCCAAGCGGGCCGCGATCCTCACCGCCGAAGGTCTCAAGGAGAGCCAGATCCTCGAGGCCGATGGTCAGGCCGAGGCGATCAAGCGGGTGGCCGACGCCGAGAAGTACCAGAAGCTGACCGTTGCCGAAGGTGAAGGTCAGGCCATCGAACGGGTCTTTGCCGCCATCCACAACGGCAACCCGACCCCCGATGTCGTGGCAATCCGCTATCTGGAAGCGCTCCAGGCTGTAGCCAACGGACAGGCGACCAAGATCTTCCTGCCGCTGGACACTTCCGGCGTGCTCGGATCGGTGGCTGCCATCGGCGAGATGTTCCGGGAGACCTCCGGTGGTGACAACCGGTAGTCGTTCCTGAGAACGCTTTGGAAGGGGTCGCTCCGGCGGCCCCTTCTCTTATCCCCTATCCGGGGATCCGCTCCATGGATTCGAGGACCTTCTCAACTTCGGCAGGACTCCACGGCGGGTAGAAGACCATCGTGTAGAGGTCGCAGCGCTCGGCCGGTTCCAGGTACCAACCAACCACCCACGTCCCATCGGGATGTGGACCGACGGCGGCGTCAACACCGTCGATCTGAACGATTCCCTTCTGGCCCGGCCAGTCACGGGCCGGAAGTGTCCCCCGGATCAGGGCGATAGCTACGGACCCGTCGGGCCGTCCGATGAATGAGGTATAGGAGCCGCCTATTGAGGTCCAGACATCGGGTTCGACCTCGGAAGGGTCGAACTCGGGATCCTGGGTGAGTGGAGGCAGGTAATGGATCTCGTATGGTGCCGACGGACAGGGTCGGAGCTCTATGGTGCTGCTGGTCGAAATGACGGTGGTCGTGGTCGTCGGTTCTGTCGTGGTGGTGGCAGGGGCAGGAGCCGCCGAACAGGCCACCAGCATCATCGCCAGTGCGGGAAGAGTCCTTTTCATCGAATCGCTCTCAGGTACCCGTCCCGGGAACCCACATAGATCGTTCCCTTCCACACGATCGGCGACGACTCGATGCAAGAGTTGGCCGCCGGGAAAGTCCAGAGCACCTCTAGCTTTTCGGGATCAGCCACCGAGTAACCCCGGACACTCCCGGCATGCTCACCGGTGCAGATGGCCTGAACCAGAACGTCGTCCACGATGACCGGAGATGCCCAGAGATGGGCGCTGACCCGCTCGGTCCAGGTGATCTCACCGGTCGTGGCGTTGACCACATGGAGTTCGCCGGTATGAGTCGGCACATAGAGGTACCCACGGTAAAGGGCCGGTGTCCCCCAAACTCCACTGTTCCCCGAGCCCTTCCTCAGGTCCAGAGCCCAAACGATCGGATCGTCCGGTTTGTACGGGTCGAGTTTCACCAGCTGACCGACCTCTGCGTTACGTTCCAGGTTCCTCCGGGTCCGGGCGGTACCCCCGAGATCGCCCGGCTCGTACTCGACTGAGATGTAGAGGAAGCCCTCCTCATCTACGAACGGGGTGGCATCGATGTCGCCACCCGCCCAGAAGTCGAACACCACCGGCGCATTGCCGTTCCTGATGTCGGAGACGTCGAGACCCATGACCCGTCCGCCGGAGTTGGCGAAGTACACCCGCTGCTCGTAGGCAACCGGAGATGACTCGATCGAGAGATTCCTCCCGGACCGTGAAATCCACTCCTGGTCGAACGAGGGAATGGCGAGCAGGCGTTCCATGTCGATGGTGACCCGCCCATCCGAGTCGTATCCCCGGTTGATGGCGTATGCGAAGAACCATCCGTTCTCCCCACCGGCGTAGAGGATGTCGTCGATCACGATGGGGTTGCTGTCCCAGTCGTTGTTCCAGGTACCCCTCACCGCATTGGCATCGAGGGACCACAGCTCCCTCGGCTTGTCCCCGTCGAAGGCGATCACCCTCAACTTGTTGTCGCGGGAGCCAAAGTAGACCAGGGGGTATCCGTCGGGGTCGACGGTGACGGTCCCCTTGATGATGTCGCCGGTGACGAACTTGGGAAGGAGCTCCTCTCCGGTGGCGGCGTCGACGAAGTGGACGGACCGGTCGTAGGCGCCAAAGATGAGCCAGGTCTTGCCGTCGGGTCGTTCGTGGATGGTGGGTTGCCCGGTCCACCCCTGGCCACACCATCGGGTCTGTTCCCCACCGATCGAGGTCATCGCACACATTCCCCCGTCGCTGGGGTACCGCCACACAAGCGACGGGTCGGGGCCTATCGGCCCGCTCCCGTAGTAGGTCCGGGTGGGGCTTCCCCGGAACATGGTGATGCCGGGAACCTCGCCCCAGGGTTGGCCGACCGTCCAGCCCGGGATCTGGTTGAGGGGCCTCTTCGGCAGGGTCGTCGTGGTGGTCGTGCTGCTTGTCGATGTGGTCGTGGTCGGCCGTTCCGTGGTCGACGATGTCGCCGGGGTCGTCGTAGTAGCCCCACTGGTCCCCGGACTGGCCCCGATATCCGTCGTGGGCGCATCACGCCAGATCATGTAGGCACCGGCCCCGAGGCCGACACCACACAGCACCATGAGGAGAAAGGCTGTCTGCTTTTGCTTCATGTCATCCGCAAGCCGGCTCGGCGGTAAGGACGGGGCGACCGTGAGTCTCGATGAAGGCGGGGATCAGGCAGGCTTCGATACGACCGTCCGGATGGACCACCGCCCGGGCCACGCCGGTGGTGGCGCTGGCGTCGGAGAGTCGGGGCCAGACGAAGTTCCCCAGCGACCAGAACACAGCAGCGTCGTCGATCCTCTCCAGTCGTTGGAGACGATGTGCGTGATGCCCGAAGATGATGTCCGCCCCCGCCTCGATCATGGCGTGTGCGTTGGCAACATCACTCTCACGGGGCTCGGTATCAAGTTCGCGACCCCAATGGATCGTCACCACCACGATGTCAGCGACCTCCTTCGCAGCCCGGACCGCCTCTACCAGGCTCGCTGTGTCCCTTCCATTGCGCATCCCCGGCCGGTCTGGAGCGGCGTACCAGCTCTCCGCCGGGGTCACTTCACCGAATCCTACGACGGCCACGGTCCAACCGTTGATTCTGAACAGCGCCGCTTCACCCGCTTCGGCGTGGTCACGACCGGCTCCGACGGGTGCTACCCCGTGCTCGAGAAGGCGGGCACGTCCATCGACCAGGGCTTCCTTCCCGTAGTCACCGGAATGGTTGTTGCCCATGTTGGCGACTTCGATGCCGTTGGCCTTGAGTGAGGGCAGCGCCTCTACCGGACATCTGAAAACGAACTTCTTCTCGATCGGCTCCCCGAGATCGGATGGCGCACACTCCAGGTTGATCACGGTCAGATCATCTTCGAGGAAGAGGCCGCCCAGCCCCGACCAGGCGTGGTCCCAGCCCCGGGTTCGCAGGATCGGGATGTACCACGGGTCGATGGCGACATCCCCGGTGCCGTGAATCACCAGTTTCCCCCGCCTCGGGAGAGTGGCGGTGGTGGGCACATCGGGGATGGTGGTAGTCACGGCCGGCGCGGTCGTGGTGGTCGTGGTGATCAGGACCGTGGTGGTCGTGGCCTCTTCGGGCACGACGGGAGCAGCCGGAATGGTGCCGCCGGGCGAGCCCACGGCACTCCAGCCAACAAACAAGAGGATGCCCATGGCTGCGCCATAGGCGGCCATGGATTGAACTTTCTGCCACAGAGACACGGCCGCGACAAGCTATCGCCCGGTTTCGAAGAACCCCGGCAATTGCCTTCGTCCCCCAAGCCGCAAGGCTCGGGGAAGGGGACCCCGCACCCACAGGGTGTGGTGTAGTGGGCAGTCGCTCCCCCCTGAACCAAACCCGACTACAGAATCTGGCTGAGGAACAGCTTGGTTCGTTCCTCGGTGGGGGTAGTGAAGAAATGCTCCGGGGTCCCTACCTCGACGATCTCCCCGTTGGCCATGAAAACCACCCGGTCGGCGACGGCACGGGCAAAACCCATTTCATGGGTGACCACGATCATGGTCATTCCCCCCTGGGCCAGTTCGACCATGACATCGAGAACCTCTTTGATCATCTCCGGGTCCAGAGCCGATGTCGGCTCGTCGAAAAGCATCACCTTGGGTCGCATCGCCAGGGACCGTGCGATTGCCACCCGCTGCTGCTGGCCACCGGAGAGCTGACCGGGGTACTTCCGGGCCTGTTCGGGGATCCCGACCCGCTCCAGAAGCTGCATCGCCTGTTCCTCGGCCTCACCCTTAGGGGTCCGTCGGACCTGTCGGGGCGCCAGGGAGATGTTGTCGAGCACGGTGAGATGGGGGAACAGGTTGAATTGCTGGAAGACCATGCCGGTCTCCCGACGCACCTCCTGGATGACGCGGAGGTCGTCGGTGAGTTCGACACCGTCGACCACGATCCGCCCCCGGTCATGCTTCTCAAGACGGTTGATGCAGCGGATCAGGGTCGACTTGCCCGACCCGGACGGACCGATGACCACAACCACTTCCTGCCGGCCGACGTTCATGTTGATGTTCTTCAGGGCGTGGAAATCACCGAAGAACTTGTCCACCGCCTCGACCTCGATGATCGCCTCACCTTTGGCCTGTGTGGCATCGGAATAGACCTGTGTCATCGTTCACCTACTCCCAGTTTTCTTTCCAGACGTCGCGCCTCCCGTGACATCGTGTACGAGCCCACCCAGAAGATCAGGGCTGCAAACGCCAGCGTGAGACCAAACAGACCTTGGCCGAGGAACTCGGGTTGGTTAGGCGCGGTGACCGTGGCGATCCTCAAGAGTTCCAGGACGCCCACGATGGAGACAAGCGTGGTGTCTTTGAAGAGGGCGATGAACTGACCCACCATCGGCGGAATGGTGTGACGGAGGGCCTGTGGAAGGACGATCAACCTCATCGTCTTCCATGCCGGGAGTCCGAGCGCGTGGCCTGCCTCAACCTGACCGCGAGGAAGGGCCTGCAGACCACCGCGGACCACTTCGGCGATGTAGGCCGCCTGGAACGCGGTGATCGCGATCAGCATCCGTGTCACCATGCTGGGTCGCAGGCCTTCCGGCAAGAGGAAGCCGAGGGCAGTAGACCCTGCGATCAGCACGGTGATCAACGGAACACCCCTGAGCACCTCGATGTAGGTCACGGAGAGATACCGGACCGCAGGGAGGGAAGAACGCCTGCCTAGAGCAAGAAGCATCCCCAGCGGAAATGCGAAGGCAATACCTGAGATGGTCAGGAACACATTGAGATGCAGTCCGCCCCAACCGTCCCACCCCACTCCCCCCGGTCCCGCCGAAAGGAACAGATAGCCACCGGCGAGCAGCAGCAACATCAGCAACCACATCGGCTTCCGGAGCTTGAGTGGCGTCTTCCGGCCCAGGAAGTACCCGGCTACGGCAGCCGCAGCAACCGCCAGCATCATCAGGGTCGGAGTGATGGTCTCGGTGAGAGCCAGAATGATCACGATCAGTATCAGTACTGGAGCCAGTCGACGGAGGGCCTCCCGGGGGCGGGACCTCATAAAGGGGAGGCCGGCTTGCAGAGCCCTTCTCTCAGCCCCCGAACTGATCAATCCCGCCGCCAGCGAGACCCCCAACGCAAGACTGATTCCCGAAGCCCAAGGCCTCCAAAACTCTCCACCGGTGCGGGAACCGAACTGGCCGACCATGAACAGGGTGAGATTCTTCCGGAGAATCGTTACGTCGATACCGACCAGTCCCCGCAGCAAAGACCACGCAGCCCAAACGATGACACCACCGAGAACGAGGGTCAAAGCACTGTTGTACCAATTGTTGAAGAGGTTCTCACGAACCCAACGGCCGGCAGACAGCTTTGGCGGATGGAAAACTTCGGCAGTCATCTCAGGTCACATAGGCCAGTCTTCGATTGAGGATGTTGACGATGATCGAGATGGTCAACGAGAAGACCAGGTAGCTGAGCATCAGCATCGCGATCAACTGCGGGGCGGGTTGACCGTTACCGATCGTCTGGAAGACAACCCGGGTGATCTCGGCGTATCCCACCGCCAGCGCCAGTGACGTGTTCTTGGTGAAGTTGAGATACTGGCTGATCGTTGGGGGAATGCCGACCCGCATCGCCTGCGGAAGCACCACATACCTGAGACGCTGGAACGAGGTCAGAGCCAGGGCGTTGGCAGCCTCGGATTGACCCTTCGGCACCGCCAGGATCGAACCCCTGGTGATCTCGGCCACATGAGAGGCCGTGTAGAGGGAGAGGGCAAAAAGGACTGCAAAGTAATTGGCAAACCCGGATATCCCGCCGACGACATTCCTCCCGCCAACTATCTCCGGGACCGAGATCGTGATCGGGCGGTCCAATATCAGGTATGCGGCCACGGCTGCGACAACCAGCCAGCCGAACGACCAGAGCACCCGACGATGAGGTTCGCCGGTTCGCTCGGAGTACCGGGTCCGCCAGATCCAGATTCCGACGCCAATCAGGACAGCCACCGCCAGGATGACCATGAAAGTGGTAGCACCAGGTCCGGCAGCAAAGCCGGGGACCGCAGCGAAACGGTTGTTGACGATTATCAGGCCAAACAGATTCCAGGAGTTCTCCACGGTGGGAAGCTCCAGAAACACAGCCAGGTACATGAAGAAGATGATCAGAAGTGGGGGAAGGTTTCGGAAGATCTCGACGTAGAGAGCACAAACCTTTGCCACCAGCCAGTTGGTTGAGAGCTTGCCGATTCCAATCAGGACACCGAGCGCGGTCAGCAAGGGTATGCCGACCAGAACCAGAGCGAATGTGTTCCTGATTCCGGCTAGCAACCCCCTCCAGATTGGATCGCGGGGTCCGACATTCGAACCCGGGACGTCAACTCCCAAGGGCTGGGTCAGAAATGAGAAGCTGGTGGAAAGGCCGGCCCGGCGCAGGTTGGTCGTCAAGTTTCCCCAGAGGTAGAGGATGATCGCGATGGATACAGCAATCGCGACAACCTGAATCAGGATCTTGATGATTCTGAGGTCCCGCCAGAACGGCGGCTTCGTTGAAAGTGTTTCGGGGGTGGCGGTCACAAGCGGTGCAGGATTGGGAGCGGCCCCGAAGGGCCGCCCCCAATCTGACTGTCAATCGATCAATAGGGCGGGGGCATGTGCAGCCCGCCAGCGTTGTAGAGGGCGTTCTGTGCTCTCTCCAGGCCGAGCGGAGTGTTCGCACCCAGGTGGCGCTCGAAGATCTCGCCATAGTTGCCCACAGCGGAAATGACCCTGAGCGGCCAACCCACCGGAAGCCCGAGGCCACGGTCGACGGTGGCGAGGTTCACGATCTGCGGGTTGTCGGAGTTGGCGGCCTGTCCAACGTTGGCCTGGGTCAGTCCGTGCTCCTCAGCGAGCATGGTCACGATGACCACCCAATCGACGATCTGGGCCCACTGCGAGTCACCATCCAGGACTGCCGGTCCCAGTGGCTCCTTGGAGAAGGTCTCATCGAAGATGATCAGTGAATCCGGGCCACCGGCGTCTGCCGGGAAGGTTGACCGGTTGGCCGCAAGCTGGGACTTGTCGGAAGTCCAGCCGTCGCAACCATCCTGAATGAACGCCTGGCGCAGCGGATCGTTGCTGTCGAACGTCTGCGGTGTGTAGTTCATGTCCCTGAACCGGGTCGCCAGGTTCTGCTCGGTAGTGGTACCGGCGAGGGTGCAGATAGTCGTGCCGTCCATGTCGTCAATCGAGGTGAACCCACTGTCGGCCTTGACCATCATTCCTTGCCCGTCATAGAAGGTTGTGGTGGCGAAGGTCGCTGCCAGTTCGCCATCGCGCTGGGCGGTCCAGGTGGTGTTCCTGATCAGGACGTCGATTTCGCCGGACGCCAGAGCAGTGAACCGATCGCCCGCGATGAGCGGACGGTAGGTCACCTTGGACGGGTCGTCGAAGATCGCCGCGGCAAGGGCCTTGCAGAAATCGATGTCAAAGCCGGCGTATGTGCCATCCGACTGGACCAGTCCAAATCCGGGGACACCGTCGTTCACGCCACAGATAAGGGATCCCCGCTCCTGGACCTTCTGGAGCATCGTCTGCTGCTCCTCAGCATCATCCGAACAAGCGACCAGGACGAGGGATAGCACCATGAACAGTGCGGTTAGCTTTCTCAAACGCATTCGTTCCTCCAGTTAGACAACGTCTGCCATTGGCACACGATCGTGCGATATGACCCTAATCAGTTGGGTGCCGCCGGTGCGCATGAAAAGGGGAAGAACTGACGGGCTGTAAGCCCGACGGCTTAGCGGACGAGGCCGAGGATGGTCTGCACCACCGAGTCGGCGTCCATGCCGGCAGCACGGTGGAGATCCGGCGCAGAACCGAATGGGAGGAAGGTGTCGGGCACACCGATCCTGGTCACCGGCTTGGCCAAACCGGCCGAGCCAAGTAGCTCCATCACGCCCGAACCAAAGCCACCGTTGATCACACCGTCCTCCAGGGTGACGACCCGGGCAACCGGGGCCGCCCACGCGGCGATCCTCGGATCGAGTGGCTTCACCCAACGGGCGTTGACCACACCCACACTGACACCCTTCTCGGCGAGGTCGAGTGCGGCCTTCTCGGCGACCTCCACCATCCGTCCGACGGCCACCATGAGGACATCCGAACCTTCACCGAGCAGTTCGGCCTGTCCGATCTCCAGCGGTTCGACCGGAATGGCCGGGATGGAAACCGCACCACCCTTGGGGTATCGAATAGCAATCGGACCGTCGTGATCGACTGCGGTCTCGATCATGGCGCAGAGTTCGGTGGCGTCAGCCGGTGCCCCGACCACCAGGTTGGGGATCATCCGCAAATAGGCCATGTCGAAGACACCGTGGTGCGACGGTCCGTCCGGGCCGGTGATTCCCGCCCTGTCGATGAGGAAGACCACACCGAGGTCGTGAAGGGCAACGTCGGAGACGATCTGGTCGAATCCCCGCTGGAGGAAGGCTGAGTAGATGGCCACGACCGGCTTCTTCCCGGCCATCGCCATTCCCGCGGCCAGGGTCACCGCATGCTGTTCGGCGATCCCGGTGTCGAAGACACGGTCGGGGAAGGATCTGGCCATGTCACGGAGCCCAGCGGTCGAGACCATCGCCGCCGAGATGCCGACCATGTCGGGGCGACGTGACGCCGCGTCGGCGATGGCACGTCCTGCAACCTCGGTGAGCTTCAACTCGCTCTTCAGCGCACGCCCGGTGGCGATGTCGAAGGTGCCGACACCGTGGAGCTTTTCCTCCTCGTCCTCGATGGCCGGTTTGTAGCCGTTGCCCTTCTCGGTGATGACGTGGACCACAACCGGTTCCTTGTAGGCCTTTGCCTTCTGGAAGGTCTCCTCGAGGAGGGCGATGTTGTGCCCGTCGAGGGCACCGCTGTACTTGAGACCCAGGGCATCGAAGACGGTTGCCGGTTCGAGCATCTGCTTGAAGGCATCCTTGGCGCGACTGGCCAGTTCGTCGGCGGTCTCCCCCACCAGGGGGATTCCTCTGAGCATCCTGCCGAGGGCCCGCTTCGCCTTCTCGTATCGGGGGTCGATCCGGTGATGGGCGAGGTTTGCTAGTGCCGCCATCCCCCCCACTGTGGGGGCATAGGAACGGCCGTTGTCGTTGAGGACGATGATCAGTCTCTCGGGTCGGGCCACCGCAATGTGGTTGAGGGCCTCGTAGGCCATCCCACCGGTGAAGGCCCCATCACCGATGATGGCAATGGTCCAACCCTCGTAGCCGGACAGTGCATGACCGAGCGCGTAGCTGAGGGATGTGGAGGCGTGACTGTTCTCGACGAAGTCGTGCTCGGATTCCTCCCGACTGGGGTATCCGCTCAGCCCACCGGTGTGCCGCAACCGGTCGAAACCGTCGGCCCGTCCGGTGAGCAACTTGTGGACGTACGCCTGGTGACCGACATCCCAGATCATCCGGTCCCTCGGGGAGTCGAAGACCCGATGGAGGGCGATGGTCAGCTCGACGACACCGAGATTCGGTGAGAGATGCCCCCCGGTCTTGGAGACCTTCTCCACGATGAACTGTCGCATCTCTTCACAAAGGGCATCGAGCTCCTCGGTGGAAAGGGAGCGGACATCGGCGGGGGAGGTGATCTTTTCGAGCATCAGAGGGTGCTTGGGCACGGCGAACGAACTAAAGGCTAGTTGTCTGCCATTGGAATGATGTTGGCGTCAACTGTCCGATCGGGAATCGTCACCATTCAGCATCGGCAACCGGAGCACAAAAGTGGACCCCCTACCCAACTCGCTCTCGACCACGACCGAACCGCCGTGCGATTCGGCCACATGCTTCACCAATGCCAGCCCGAGACCGGTACCGCCGGTATCGCGTGATCTCGCCGTGTCGACCCGATAGAACCGCTCGAATACTCGGCCCAGATCCTTGCTCGGAATACCTTCGCCGGTGTCGACTACCCGGAGTTCAGCGGTGCCATCGACAACCACCACCGACACCCCTATCTGTCCCCCACTCGGGGTGTAGCGAATCGCGTTGTCGAGGAGGTTGCGGGCTGCGATCGAGATGTCGTTCCGACTGGCCATGACAGTGACCCGTTCCAGGTTGGTTGAGAGACCGAGGCCGTTGTCGGTCACCCGTGACCGGACCCGCTCCGTCTCCTCAGCTACCACGAGATCGAGACGCACCGGTGACAGCTCCGGGGTCTCCCGTTCCAGGCGTGACAGATCGAGAAGGTCCGAGACCAGCCGTTCCAGTTGTCGTGCGGAACTCTCGATCCGGCTGGCGAAGTGCTCGGCGGAGGGGTCGCCACGACTGAGGGCGATCTGCATCGCTTCGGACGCGGCAATGATCGTCGCCACGGGGGTCTTGAGTTCGTGCGACGCGTTCGCGGCGAAGTCGCGACGGATCGAGTCCATCTTCTCACGCTCGGTGATGTCGGCCACGACCAGAAGAACCCGACGATCCTCCGCAAAGGGGGTGGCGATTCCTCTCAACCGTCGGGGTGGAATTCCGTGATCGACCTCCTTGACCACGATGGCACCCGATTCACGGGCTTCCCTCACCGCAACCTGCATCTGGAACGGGGCAAGACCGCTCAGGGCCACGGGAATCCGACCCAGGATCTGTGACGCCGACGGGTTGGAATAGGCAACCTGATCGGACGGATCGAAGAGGATCGTTCCCTGCGGAATGGTCCCGAGGACCACCTCTAGCAAGGATGAAGCCTGCTCGGCCTCCTCAACCCGACCACCAAGATCGGTGGCGATCGAGGCCAGCGAGAGACCCAACTGGTCGAGTTCGGTGACCCTGTGGCGGGTCGGGGTCACCTTCAACTCTCCTCCTGCGATGGCTCGCGCCTGTTCGGAGAGGGCGGTCACCGGTCGGGCCATCCTGCGTCCGAAGTAGACGAGCGCAGCAACCGCCACAAGACCGACGACGAATGCGACCCTGACGATGGCCGATCTGGTCCTGGCAAGTTCCTCCTCGATCGCCCTCATCTCGGTCGAGACCCTCACCACCAGTCCATCCTGAGGTGGCATGGCCACATACCGCTCCCTGATGCCACTGGTAGCACTGGTACGGGTTGCCCGACCGGTGGACCCACCCAGAGCCTCGCGCAGCTCTTCCCGATCGGAGTGGTTCTCCATCGTCGAAACGTCCTGATGGGAATCGGCGAGTACCACACCATCGACCCTGATCAAGGTCACCCGGATGCCGCCAGCCGAAGCGGTTCTATCCGCCCAATCCGGGAAGTCCCCGGGGTCGACGGGAATACCTGCCCGGGCGAGAGCAGCGGAAGTCTCGAGATCCTGGTCGAGCTCGGTCTGCCAGATGTTCCGGATTGAACGGTCAACCAGCAGTGTCAGAAGCAGGATCAGGATGAGGGCTGAGATGGTGCCGACGAAGAGGAGGCGTTTTGTCAGAGATGTCTGACCTCTGTCGGCGGAATCATTCATCGACGAACTTGTATCCCAGACCCCTTACGGTAACGATATGCCGGGGTTGAGATGGGTCCTCCTCCACCTTCTCCCGGAGACGCTTGATATGCACGTCGAGTGTCTTGGTGTCGCCGAAGTAGGACGGTCCCCAGACTTCGTCGATCAACGTGTGGCGTGGCGCCAGCCGATCCTTCCGTCGCATCAGCGCTTCCAGCAACTCGAACTCTTTCGGGCGGATCTCCACTTCGGAACCATGGACACGAACCACATGAGCATCGATATCCAGCTCGATCGGACCCCCGCGGAGCACTTCGTTGGTGTCGGCAAAGAGACCGGTCCGTGACACACGACGGAGTTGGGATCGGATTCGGGCCACCAGTTCCCGCATCGAGAACGGTTTGGTCATGTAGTCGTCCGCCCCCAATTCCAGACCCGCCACCTTGTCGGCCTCGGCATCCTTGGCGGTGAGCATGATGATCGGGGCATCGGTGAAACTCCGCACCTGCCGACAGACGTCGAGACCTGACATCTCGGGGAGCATCAGATCGAGGAGGATCACATCCGGACCGTTGACCCGCGCCGATTCCACCCCACCCGGACCGGAACCGGCCACCACCACATCGAACCCCTCGGTTTCGAGCGTGTACCGGATCGAGTCGGCCAGACCGGCCTCGTCCTCGACGATGAGAACCCTGTACGGGCGACGGTCAGTCGTCGTCATCGGTACTAAACGGCTCGTCGAACTCTGCCTTTTCACCCGTCAGCAGATACACGGTTTGTTCCGCCAGATCGACCACCTGATCACCGATCCTTTCCAGTGCACGTGACACCAGCATCATTTTGATCGCCCACTCGAGTCTTTGTGGATCCGGCCCGGCGGCGACGACATGTCGATACATGTTTCGGTTGATCCGGTCGATCGGCTCGTCCATCGCCGGTAGCAGTCGAGCCTCATCGACATCTCCCCGAATGTAGGCCTCCACCCCGGTCCTGATCATCGGTTGAAGGAGGTCACTCATCTCCTGGAGCAGTTGGATGATCTTCGGATCCCGCGACAGACCCTGGGTGTACTTGGTTGTCCGGGCGATGTTGACACACTGATCGCCCATCCTCTCGAAGGTCATGTTGAGTTGGAGGATCACCGCCATGCGACGAAGATCAGAACCCATCGGCTGCTGACGCGCCATCAGGTTGATCCACTTGTTGTGGATGTCCAGATAGGTCTGATCGATCTTGTCGTCGGACGCCACGACCTCATCGGCCAACTCGAGGTTGCCCGTGGTCACCGCCTCCACCGCCTTGCCGACCATGTCGGTCGCCTGGTCGATGACAGTGAGGAGTTCGGCCTGGAGCTCTTCGAGTTCCTGGTGAAAGTGTGCTCTGGTGTCGGTCATCCAAATCGTCCTGTTATGTAGTCCTCGGTCTCTTGCTTCTCCGGGGTGGTGAATATCTGCGAGGTTGGATTGAACTCAACCAGTCTCCCTGTTCTCATCCCAGATTCATTCAGCTCGACATTGAAAAACGCCGTCATATCTGAGACGCGAGCTGCTTGCTGCATGTTGTGGGTCACGATGACGATCGTGTACCTACTCTTCAGATCGATCATCAGCTCCTCGATCCGGTTGGTCGCAATCGGGTCGAGAGCCGAGCAGGGCTCGTCCATGAGGATGACATCGGGTCTAGCGGCGATGGCCCGGGCGATGCAAAGACGCTGTTGCTGGCCGCCAGAAAGTGCGAGTCCACTCTCGTTCACCTTGTCCTTGACCTCATCCCAGAGGGCGGCTGACTCAAGAGCATCTCGGACCAGATCCTGAAGGTCCGATTTCGATCCGCGGAACCCGTTTATCTTGACCCCCCAGGACACGTTGTCGAAGATCGATTTCGGGAACGGGTTGGGCTTCTGGAATACCATCCCGATGGTCCGCCGCACTTTGACCGGGTCAACATCGGGTGCATAGATGTCCTTACCGTGATAGAGAACCTTTCCCTCGACACGGGCGGAGGTCACCAGGTCGTTCATGCGATTCAACGAGCGCAATACCGTCGATTTGCCACAACCCGACGGCCCGATGATCGCAGTGATGTTGTTGGGTGCGAAACTCAAGTCGACGTCGGAGACAGCCCGGAAGTCCCCGTAGTACACGTTCATCTTCTGCAGGTCGATGATCGGCGGCCGATCGGAAGTTGCCTCAGCAGCAGTAGCCGCGGCACTCACCTCCGGAATGGGCGGTCGGTTCAGCTCGACGACCCGATCGTCGGCAGTCGTTTCGTTGGTCACTCCACTCTCCTTGAGAATCGATTACGCATCAAGATGGCGACAGCATTGAGGGTGAGGAGCAGTATCAGCAGAGCGATACTGGCGGCGGCCGCAAGGTTGCGGAACTCCGGCTGCGGGTAGGAACTCCATTGGAAGATCTGGATTGGCAATGCGGTGAATCTGGAAAAGGGGCCGGTCGGGTCAGATGCGATGTAGCTGGCGGCGCCAACCAGGATCAAGGGTGCCGTCTCTCCGATCGCCCGAGCCACCGCCAGGATCGTTCCGGTGAGGATTCCGGGAAGGGCGACCGGCAGCACCTGGCTGCGCACCGTTTGCCAGCGTGTCGCACCGAGTGCAAGGCCGGCATGACGCAACGAGTCCGGGACTGCTTTCAGGGCCTCCTGTGAAGAGATGATGACAACCGGAAGGGTGAGCAGACCGAGGGTGACCCCTGCGGCGAGGATCGAACGCCCGCTTCCGCCGGAGACCCCGAACAATGCGCCCGAGGTCAGACGTTCTAAGGCCCTCACCAGAATGGCGAGACCGAGCATGCCGTACACGATCGAGGGAACGCCAGCCAGGTTGTTGATATTGGTCTGGATGATTCCGTTCAACCGGTTGGGTTTGGCGTACTCGACCAAATAGATGGCAGCGCCAACTCCTACAGGTACGGCGAAGCCGACCGTGATCACCACCAGCCATGCCGAGCCCAGGATGGCAGTACGGATGCCTGCCACCTCGGGCACCGAACTGTTAGCGGAACGAAGGAAGGACATGTTGAACCATGCCCGCCACTCGATGGTTGCGTCTTCGAAAGTGTGTGGTGGGAATCGGTCAGCGGCGAAACCCTCCTCGACCCTGCGGCGAAAGTCGTCCGGGTTGAGCATTGAGGGCAGCAACTGATTCGTGAGGATGATGTCTGGCACGACCACTCTCTCGTAAACGAGTTGGACGAACCCGGCATGGTCACGAGGCGGCAACGTGCAGCCGGTAGGAGGTTCGCTCGCCGCACAGATGTCGGCCCAGGTGGCTTCGTTCTCCCACACCAGTCGGTCAGCAAAGAACCTCTGTTCGCGTTCCAGCCGCCGACCCACGCCGGTGGTGATCGACGCTTCCAGCAATCCAACGAGTTCATCCTCGCTGAGGTCGGAGATGGTCACCTCGGCGGGGTCATACCCCAAAGAGGCGACAACCGCCTCCGGCTGCTGCTCGTGTACAACGGCGACCAGCCCGAAACTGTCATTGACAATTGTGAAAATTAGGGTGGCCAGGGCAAGGACAGCGATGGTGAGCGCGGAGAGGCAGACAATCTTGAAGACCCAGGCACGCCGGGTGCGCTTGTCCAAGTGCCGTTGATACTCGTCGCCCTGCGGAAGCAGAGAGACGGTTTCCCGTTCGGGTGCCGCGACTGTCATTCGTAACCCTCGCGGAATCGCTTGACCAGACGCCGGCTCAGGGAGTTGAGACCCAGCGTCATGATGAAGAGTGTCAGACCGATTGCGAATATCGAGTTGTAGTCGATCGTGTTGTATCCGAGGTCGCCGCTGGCCGTGATGGCGATGTACCCCGTCATGGCTTGCGCCCCTTGGAAAGGATTGAGGATGTATCCAAAGAGCGAGTCCGTTCCCAGCTGAAAGTTTCGGGCCGAGGCTCCGGCGGCCATCGTGACCACCATCGTCTCTCCAACGGCACGCGACATGGCTACAACACATCCGGCCGCGATCCCGGATAGGGCCGCAGGCACCACCACTCGCATCGAGACTTCGAACTTCGAAGCCCCCAGGGCATACGCAGCCTGGCGTAGCGAGTCAGGTACCGCCGAGAGGGCGTCCTCGGAGAGCGAACTGACCAACGGGACAATCAGGATGCCGACCACGAGCCCTGCCGACAGAACGTTGAAGAATCCCACCACATCAACACCGAACACAGATCTGAGAATTGGTGTTACGAATGAGAGGGCAAATAGGCCGTAGACCACCGTGGGTATCCCCACCAGCACTTCGAGCACCGGCTTGAAAAAGCTACGAACTCTCCTGCTTGCGTACTCGGAGAGGTAGACCGCCGACGCCAAACCGAGGGGTATGGCCACGAGCATGGCGATAACACTCACCATCATGGTTCCGAGGATGAGCGGCCAGATCCCGAATCTCCCCGCCTGAGGTTGCCAGATCGTCGTACCGAAGAACTCGCCTAACGAGACTCGCTCGTCCTGGAAGAAGAGCAACGACTCTTTGCCGAGTTCGTAGAGGATGCCAACAGTGACAGCAATGGACAGTGCCCCGCAAACAAAGAGAAAGCCACGAATGATCGCCTCCCCCGGGCGGAGGCGCTTTTCGAGTGAATCCCCCAGGACTCCGCGTTCGGTGTGAACCTGATCGATCATGGCTTTGTCGGCCTCGATACATCCAGAACCTGGTGCCCGGCGGGAGTGCTGGCTACCGCCGGGACCAGGTTGCCGATCGTGATTCCAGTGTTCAGTGGTCCTACCAGCCTGCCGCTGCCTTGATGTTGTTGGCGGCCTCCTGCAGGAGAGCATCCGGCGCTGGGAAGTAGCCCACGTCAACGATCACTTCGTTTACGTTGTTCAAGTAGTAGGCGATGAACTCCGCGATCTGTGGTTTGGCCGCGATCGCGGACACAGATGTGTACATGAACAGCGGTCGGGAGATCGGGTACGTGTTGGCATTGACGCTTTCGGCGTTCGGTGCAACTCCGTTGACAGCCACCGCGGTGAGAACGTCGGCATTCTCCTGGTAGTAGGCGAACCCGAAGTATCCGATTGCACAGGTGGTGGCCAAGTTGCCCTGGGTGCACCCGTCGTCGGCGACACCACGGACCGTGATGTTGTCGTCCTCACCAACGATCTCCGCAATCGAACTCAGGATCGGGGACGTTTCGTCATCGGGGAAGACGACCTCGTTGAAGTAGTCGAATGTCCCAGAAGAGGTAGCCGGCGAGAACAGAGCGATTGGGTGGGCGGGGAAGCTCGGGTTGATATCAGCCCAAGTTGTACCTTGCTGTGCCGAGAACGCCAGGGCGATCTCCTCCAGTGTCAGGCTCTGAGCGAAATAGTTGCCCTTACTGATCACCAACGACAAAGCATCGGTGCCGACCCGTATCTCGATCGCTTCGCGGTCGTTGTCAATGCAGTTCTGTCGCTCGTCATCGTTGATCGGCCTTGACGAGTTAGCGATGTCCGAATCAGCGGCGGTGCAGAATCGGGCAAGCCCGCCACCAGACCCACTCGACTCGATGGCGTAACCGGGCCCGCCTTCATCTTCCCATTTCTCGATTACAGCCACCGACAACGGGAAGACTGTCGATGACCCGGAGATGTCGAGATCGACACTCTGGTCGACATCGAGGGGATCGATAATCGGTAGACCCCATTGCGACAGCGCAGGCGCGGTCGTGGTCGGAGCCCCGGTCGTGGTCGGCTGCCCGGATGTCGTGGTTGTTTGCCCCACCGTTGTAGTGGTCTCAGTGCCACCACCACACGCAGCTAGGACCAGGCCTAGAGCGGCTACCAGAGCGATGATGCCTCGTGATTTCATTCGTTCGTATCTCCTTGTTGAGGATCCGGGCAGATGCCCGGGGCGTGGGCATGCCCACAACCGGAGATGAACGTAAGGAGCCGGGTTTACCCGGCGGACATACAAGGGTTAACGGGAGGTGAACTCTTCACGAGTACCCGGTACCCGGATCACTGAGGCTCAGGCTCTCTATTGGTGGGCGGCCGGAGGCAGGTCTGCCCTGATGATCGCCGAGTCCATGCCGTCGGCGGCCTGATGTGTGGCTTTGATGGTGACATTGACAAAGCCAGCTTCTTTGAGATGACTCTCATACTCGGTGTAGGACAGAGCCCCCGCGATACACCCCACCCATGAGCCTCGTTCCATCCGCTCTTGAGGGGTGAGGCCGTCGTGAGCAACCACATCGCTGATTCCGATTCTGCCGCCCGGACGGAGAACGCGATGCATCTCAGCAAAGACGGCGGGCTTGTCGGTGGAAAGGTTGATGACACAGTTGGAGATGATCACGTCGACACTGTTATCGGGGAGTGGAATCTCTTCGATGTACCCCTTCAAGAATTCGACATTGGCAGCCCCGGCCTTCAAGGCATTCCGACGGGCGAGATCGAGCATCTCCTCGGTCATGTCCAGTCCGTAGGCAAAGCCGGTAGATCCGACCCTCTTGGCGGAGAGCAGCACGTCGATACCTCCGCCCGAACCCAGATCGAGGACAGTTTCTCCCTCTCGAAGGTCGGCCACCGCGGTCGGGTTGCCACATCCGAGACTGGCATCGGCAGCGGTGGTGGGAATCGAGGCGATTTCCTCGACCGAGTAAGCCCCTGCTGTCAGATCTGCGCCGAGAGAAGGATCGGAACCACAGGAAGCTCCGGGACCACAACAGGATGCATCGGAGTCTGAAGTGGACACGGGCCCGCAACAGCTGGAAGTCGACGCCGCCTCGGCGTAGCGAATCCGGACTTTCTCCCTCAGCTCGACATCGGTGTTGCTCATGGTCTCGGTCCTTTCATATCGACATCTGTCTATGTAACGGAACCTACTCCTCGTATAGACAGTTGTCAATGTGTTAGCGTTTGGGTGTGAGTGCGTCCTGCTGTGGTCCCGTGATTGCCGACTCCCTTGACTCGCGTGAGGCGGAGAGTCTTGCCGCTGACTTGAAGGCTCTGAGCGATCCCGTACGCCTCAGGTTGTTGAGCATCATCGCATCCGCCGGGGACGGCGAGGTCTGCGCATGTGACCTACCGGGTCCCCTCAGGAGGAGCCAGCCGACTGTGAGTCATCACCTCTCTGTCCTGGTCGATACCGGATTGATCACCCGTGAACAGCGGGGTAAATGGGCGTGGTTCTCTATCGCTCCCGAACGGGCCGATTTCGTCCGGACAATCCTCGGCAGCCAGCCGATCACCATCAACTAGCTCAGGTCGGAGACAAGCTCGTCCAGAAGGTGCCGAACCCTGGTCTCAATCTCATCTCGTATTTGCCGTACCTTCTCGATGGGCTGACCTGACGGGTCATCGAGCGACCAGTCCACATAGCGCTTGCCCGGGAAAATCGGACAGGCATCACCACATCCCATCGTCACCACGACATCGGCGGCCCGGACTATCTCGTCCGCCCATGGTTGTGGGATCTCGGCACTGATATCGACCCCCCGTTCGGCCATGGCCTCCACCACAACCTGGTTGAGCGAATCCGCTGGCTCAGACCCTCCCGAGAAGACCTCCACCTGACCGTCAGAAAGATGCCTCATGAATCCGGCGGCCATTTGAGACCGACCCGCATTGTGAACACAGAGAAAAAGGACGGCAGGGTTGAGATCGATGGGCGACTCCAGTCGAAGCAAAGCCCTGAGCCGGTCCCCGGCGAACCTTTCGGCCAGCACCGGGATCCAGGCTGTGGTCTTGGCTCTGAGTCCGAGTTGTTCGACCGACTCTGTGACGAATCGCTCAATGGTCTCGGTGTTGAGTTGGCCGGCGAAACGGTGTTGGAGACGCTCGGTCGCCTGACGAACCATCAACTGCTCTTCGATCGTAAGAAGGGTCGACATCATGTTCCTTTCAACTCCGGTAGGGGCACTAGCTGACGAGAGACAAAGGCTGCGAGCACACCAGCCACAAGTTGGACGGCTGCGAAGACAACGGCAGGACGTACCGCCATGCCGGTGAACGTGTCAGTGAGAGTCCGGGCCAGGGTCACTGCCGGATTGAGAAGCCCACCTGAAGGCGTAGCCAGGATCATGGCTGCCACCCATGCCCCAGCCGCCGCCGGGATCAACCCTCTCCGATCCTGGTCGACCAGACCAAGGATCACCAACACAAGGAAGAACGTGCCGATCAATTCGCCTGCGACGGCTCCGCCGGTGATGGTGGTGGCGGGGGCCACAGCAACCAGGCTCTCAGCCATGACTAGGTTCGCCCCGACGACACCCACCGTTGCTCCGCCGGCTTGGGCGATGGAGTAGCGGATAGCCGTCGGTGTATCGATGGCGCGACGACGCCAGAAGCCGAGTGTCACGGCCGGGTTGAGATGGGCGCCTGACAATCGAGCCAATACCGCAATCAACGCTGCAAGCCCCGCTCCGACCGCCGTGGCGTGGACGAGAAGTTCGATACCTGAACCGCCGGTCGCGCCCTCAGCTGTGATACCCGAGCCAACGATCACGAACAGCAACAGTCCGGTACCCATCGCTTCGACGAACGCCGGACGGAGTCTCGCGGTGGTCATCGGAGCGCTTCGATACGAATGTCGATCTCGGCGAATGCTCGCCGAAAGGCGTCGACCCGACCATCCACGACAGGGTCGGGGATCGACCAGTGGACATTCCGGCTGGCTTTCGGAAGTTCGGCTTCTCTGGCCCGGTCGCATACCGACACCAACAAATCGGGGACCGTCTTTACCGAGTCGTACCCTCGTGGCACTGCTGATCTGAGGTCGATACCCACCTCCGCGGCCACACGCACCGCGGTCGGATTCACACGGTCTGAAGGTTCTGAACCCGCGCTCCGGGCCGGTTCCCCGGTCACCTGTTCCCATCTTGCCGCTGCGTACTGGGAACGCGCCGAGTTGTGGGAACACACGAATAGGACCTCGCCGAGAAACGGCTGCTTGATTGGTACGAGGTCAGAGAGCACTGCGTGGTTGAGCACGATGTATCGGCGACGCCGATCCCCCTCCGATACACGTCGGGAAATGAGTCCTGCTGACTCCAGCACATCCAGGTGGTGTGCCAACAGGTTGCCGGGGAGGTCCACGGCTCTGCCCAACTCCTGAACAGAGAGATCACCGAGCAACAACAGGTCGACCAATGCCAGGCGACTCTCGTCCCCCAACGCTGCATGAACCCGTGCTCGTTGTTCCGTCATTGAGTCAAATAATATTGACTCAATTGTTACCGTGTCAAATCAGATGTGGGCACTGGCCCTGCTCAGAGCGAGATCCTGAAGGGCGATGTGCGCATCGACACCCGTCGACGGACCGACTCGATGCCATGACCCATCCGGTTGCATCTCCCATGCGAGGTTGTCATCGGCGAACAGGACGTCGAAAACCTCATCGAGACGGAACTGCAGATCGGGATCTGCGATCGGCACCAGAGCCTCGACCCGGCGGTCCAGGTTCCTGGGCATCATGTCCGCCGACCCGATGTAGTACTGACGCTCCGTCCCCCGGGGGCCGAACCGGTAGATGCGTGAATGCTCCAGGTAGCGGCCGACGATCGACCTCACCCGGATGTTCTCCGAGAGTCCAGGGACCCCCGGCCGGAGACAGCAGATGCCCCTGACCACCAAATCGATCCGGGTCCCCGCCGCCGAAGCCTCGTAGAGCGAGTCGATGATCCCCGGGTCAACCAGAGAGTTCATCTTCATGGTGATGTGGCCGCCGGAGCGTCGTGCCTCCGTCTCGATCAGACCGGTGATCAGATTCCGGACCCCGTCAGGTGAAACCGCCAACTTCTTGTACGTTCTCTGACGGCTGTATCCGGTCAGGAAGTTGAACAGGTCGGACAGGTCGGCGCCGATCTCCCTGTCCGCGGTGAACACACCGAGATCCTCATATGTTCTCGCGGTCCGCTCGTTGTAGTTCCCGGTTCCGACATGGGCGTAGCGGACCACACGGTCGCCCTCCTTGCGGACCACCAGGGCGATCTTGGTGTGGGTCTTGAGACCGACAACCCCGTACATCACATGGACGCCGGCGTCCTCCAATCGTTGGGCCCACTCGATGTTCCGCTCCTCGTCGAAACGCGCCTGGAGTTCGACCAGCACTACCACCTGTTTGCCCTCTTCTGCCGCCTCGATCAGAGAACGCAGGATCGGACTGTCCCGGGTCGTCCGGTAGAGGGTCATCTTGATGGCCAGGACATCGGGATCCTTGGCGGCGCGGTTGATGAAGCTCTCCACGGTCGACATGAACGAGTCGTAGGGATGGTGGGCGAGAAGATCACCCGACCTGATCACCTCGAACATGTCGACCGAGTCGGGAACTGGTGAGCTCAACCTCGGCGGGACTACACCGACGAACGGTTCAAACTTGAGCTCAGGACGGTCCAGGTCGTAGAGGCTCCACAGCCCGGAGAGGTCGAGTGGACCCTCCACCCTGAACACGTCTTCGCTGGTCGCCCCCATCTCCCGTAGGAGCATTTCCAGGATCTCGTCGGGGAAGTCCGGTGGGATCTCGATCCTGACCATCCGGCCGAACCGCCGCTGGGTCAGTTCGGACTCGATGGCTACCAGGAGGTCGCTTCCGACGTCCTCTTCCAATTCGAAGTCGGCGTTCCGGGTCACCCTGAACGGATGCTGCTCGAGCACCTCCATCCCGGGGAACAACGACTCGATATGGGTGGCGATCACCTGCTCGAGGGGTACAAACCGTTCGCCGTCGGGGAGCACCACGAACCGGGGCAGGACCGGTGGGACCTTCACCCTGGCGAACTTGATCACACCCGTCTCCGGGTTCCTGACCAATACCGCCAGGTTCAACGACAGGTTGGAGATGTACGGGAAAGGGTGCGACGGGTCGACGGCAATCGGGGTGACCACGGGGAAGATCAGGTCGCGGAACTGGGAGTCGAGGAAGTCGCGGTCCTCCTCGTCGAGGGTCGAGTAGTCGCTGTACACGATCCCTCCAGCCGACAGCTCGGGTGCCAGCTCGGCCATGAACCGTTTCGACACCTCGTCGTACTGCGCCTCGACCTCAGAGCGGATCTCAGCGAGGACCTGGGCCGGTGCCATGCCATCCGGGGTCGAGCCACGCATCCCGTGGGCCAGTTGCTCCTTGATGCCGGCCACCCGGACCTGGAAGAACTCGTCGAGATTGTCCGCCCAGATGGCGAGAAACTTGGCCTTTTCGAGGACCGGTAAGTCTGGGCGCGCGGTTAGTGCCAGCACCCGCTTGCTGAACTCGAGCCACGAGAGCTCCCGGTTGATGTATCGAACCTCGGTCATCTCAGGACACTGTTTAGATCGGTCGGATTACCAATTGGTTAACCCGGATCCCGTTGTAAGTGAAGGCTATCCGGCGCCAATCTGTAGTTTGCCCGCACGCGTCGGCGGATCGGGGTAGCTTCTCCGGACAGGAGGCAACGGATGAGTGAACAAGAATCCGAACGCGTCATGACCGTCCCCGGACCGGCAAGACCCCTGACCGGGGCCTTGCTCGGGATCGTTCTGGGTCTCTGCATTGCAGTGGTGATTCAACAACAGGGGATCTGGCCGCTGGACAGGTTGACCGTCTTCCTTCTCCCCGCAGTGATAGGTCTTTTCGGACTGCTTCTCACCTCAGTGGGAAGGGCTTCGGCAATGACCACGATGGTCGTGTCACTGGTGATACTCCTCGGGTTGGGTGTGTGGGGAGGATTGGCGCTGGGCACAACCGGAGAGATGGGTCAGCTCAACGGTGGCTGCTCGGTCAACTCGACCAGTTCGCTCGACTCGACGGTCGTGACCGATACGTCACGTAGCGACCCCTTCGAAATCGACCCCGAAGGGAGTCTGACCTGGATGGCCTCGTCTCCCACGGTGTTCCGTGACTATGAATGGGAGATCTGGGTCGACATCGGCGGATTCCCTTTCATCATCGACGAGGACTTCGAGGACAACGAGGGTGGCACGCAGAGCAATTCGGGGAGTTTCGCCAACGTCTCCGACCAGGCCGACGTCTGGGGGATCCCGATGGACCAACTGCGTGGCGTCTTCAAGGTCGGTGGCTTCGCCGCTACATGTGACGGGTTCGCCTTCGTCAAGCTGGTATCGAAAGGATTCCTCGAGACGCTGGTCGCCAAGATCGCCGCAGTCGTAGGGGTGATCGCCCTGACCCTGCTCCTTGTCACAGCATTCTCGGGGAGGAAGCGGTTAGTCGAGGGACCCGCCACCACGGCCACGACCGCCAGCACCCGCACCGAGACCGCAACAACCATGGGAGACACTGTGGAGCCCGGTGACGGGGACGCCATGTAGGACCGGTGGCCCCGGCAAATTCGTTTTGTGTCCGGGGCCGCGGGTCGCGAAACTTGGAGGATGTCACACGGTCCTGTTTCCACCGCCCTGGCTGCGGATTGGAAGGCGAGGGCCGCCTGCGCCGGGTACGCCAACACCTACTTCTTCCCGGCGAACGACGCACCCAACTTCGTCACCAGCAGGGCCAAGGCAATCTGCGCCGAATGCCCGGTGAGCACCGAGTGTCTCGAGTACGCATTCGAAACCAACCAGGTCTCAGGAATCTGGGGTGGAACGACCGAGGATGAACGCCGTTCTCTTCGTCGCAAGTGGCTGACCGAACGTCGGAGGATGATGTCGTGAGCAAGCAGGCCGAATATGTGATGAGGACCGTTGAGGAGCGGGGCATCCGGTTCATCCGCCTCTGGTTCACCGACGTCCAGGGTTTCCTCAAGTCGGTCTCGATCAGCCCCGCAGAGTTGGAAGTGGCCTTTGAAGAGGGCATGACCTTCGATGGTTCGGCGATCGACGGCTACGCCCGGATCCAGGAGGCGGACATGCTTGCCGTGCCCGACCCCTCCACCTTCGCCATCCTCCCCTGGCGGGCCGAAGAGCAGGTCGCCCGGATGTTCTGTGACATCTACAGCCCCGACGGCGAACCCTTCTCGGGCGATCCCAGGATCGTCCTCAAACGGAATCTGGACCGGGCCTCCGAGCTCGGATACACCTTCTACGCCGCACCGGAGCTCGAGTTCTTCTACTTCGAGGACGCCGGGCCGGACCCCCAAGTGCTCGACCACGGCGGCTACTTCGACCTGACCCCGTTGGACAGTGCTCAGGAGTACCGGCGGAAGACGATCAATGCCCTAGAACAGATCGGGATTCCGATCGAGCACTCCCATCACGAGGTCGCTCCCAGCCAACATGAGATCATCGCCAGGTACACCGACGCGCTGACCATGGCCGACAACATCATGACGGCCCGGCTGACCGTCAAAGAGGTGGCCCTGCAGAGCGGGATCTACGCCACCTTCATGCCCAAGCCACTCGAGGCCCACGACGGGTCGGGTATGCATCTTCACCTGTCGCTGTTCGAAGGTGATGTGAACGCCTTCCACGAACCGGGGACCCAGGGCGGGCTATCGAAGGTGGCCGAGGCGTTCATCGCCGGGCTCCTCCGTCACGCTTCTGAGATCACCGCGGTCACCAACCAGTGGGTCAACTCGTACAAGCGTCTCGTCGCCGGGTACGACGCCCCGATCTACGTCTCCTGGGCCCGCAACAACCAGTCGGCTCTGGTCCGGGTGCCATCGGTGAAGAAGGGAAAGCCGACCTCGGTCAGGGTCGAGTACCGCTCCCCCGATGCCGCCTGCAACCCGTACCTGGCGCTTTCGGTGATCCTTGCCGCCGGCATGGCGGGTATCACCGAGGGCTACGAGCTGCCCCCGGAGGTCACCACAGACGTGGCCCGGATGACTGCCTCGGAACGGGCGGCGGCGGGGGTGAAACGACTTCCCGAGACCCTTTCGGAGGCACTCGACATCATGGAGAAGTCCGAGCTGGTGGCCTCCTCCCTCGGTGAGCACGTATTCGATTGGTTCCTTCGCAACAAGCGGGCCGAGTGGGATCGTTACCAGCAGCATGTCTCCCGGTTCGAACTGGAGACCTACCTCCCGGTGCTGTGAACGTCGCCTTCTATCCGGAAGACATCTCAGAGCCTCTTGCGGATGGTCTCGCCCTCGCCGGCGCAACCCTGATTCCGGTGCGGGAGCTGATCCCGGAAGACTCCGCCCTGGAAGACTCCGATCTCCTCATCGTCGAGATGCTCGATCAGCCGATGCGGCGTCTCCGCGAACTGTCACGTGTCACCGAGAGCCTCGGGTTGCCGGTGATCGTGGTGATACCGCGGGCAAGTCTGGCTCTGATCGAGGGTGCCGGGGGGATCACCGACTTCCTGGTCCACCCGGTCGACCCGGTCGAGCTACGGCTCCGTGTCCGCCGGGTCGCCTCGGTGAGCGATGGTGAGACCGTCATCAGATTCAAGGAGCTGGAGATCGATCCGCTTCTCTACCGTGCCACTCTTGCCGGGGAACCGATGGACCTGACCTTCATGGAGTACGAACTCCTCCACTTCCTGGTGGAGAACCCGGTACGGGTCTGGTCACGCCAGCAACTCCTGAGCAAGGTCTGGGGTTACGAGTACTACGGCGGGGCCAGAACGGTCGACGTCCATATCCGCCGGCTCCGCTCCAAGCTGGGCGAAGGTCGATCCTCCTGGATCACCACGGTCCGATCCGTGGGCTACCGCTTCGGTTAACCCCTATCCGTGTGCACGGACGGGGCCTGTGAGTCCCTCCATGCACACGGGTGAAGCTCTCGTGTGCACTGGAACGGGTTTTGGCCTGGTCTGTGCACACGCAAAGGGGGATTGACTACCGGCCTTGATCTAACCAAGCATCCGGTTGTGGGCAAAGGGGACGAAATCAGGGTGATAGCGTCACGACAGCGGGGTGCGTTCAATAGGACACAAGCGACCCAGTGCGGTTTCAACCGGGAGCAAATTGCGCTGCGAGTCAGACGCGGGGAATGGATCCAGCTAGACGGGAATGTGTTCGCGATCGGCGGTTCAGTACCGGACTGGCATCAGAGACTTAGTGCGTCGGTGCTGTCGCGCCCCGTAGCCTACGTTGCCGGGCGCTCAGCGGCCCACCTCCACGGCTTTCCTGGATATCCGCGGAGTCGGCCAGAAATCCTCGTCCCCTTCGCTGGCAACGCCAGGTCCCCCCTGGCCAGAGTGATCCGAAGTCGCCTGTTCGATCAGGTCGCGGTTGAGAAGGTCTCGGGCTTGCCAACCACCTCAGTGGCTGAAACGATTCTCACCTTGTCCTTCCGCGAACCAACATCGGTAATCGCTCGGTTGGTCGACGATCAGATTGCCGCCCGGCGTCTGGTGATACCCATGTTTGATCCCATCCTGGACCGACTCGAGGGTGCCAGAGTACGGGGGCTTCCGGGACTCAGACGGATAGTCGCGGAGCGCGATAGCGACGCCTACAAGCCGCCAACCAGTGAACTGGAGCGGCTCCTCTACATCATCCTCGATGACCCGAGATTGCCCGGATACACAAGGCAGGCTCCCTTCCACTTTCCCGAACGCTCCTCGACTGTCGACGCTTTCATAGAAGATTGGGCGATGATCGTTGAAGGCGACAGCCGACGCTGGCACACGAGGGTTCAGGACTTCGAGATCGACAGGATCAGGGGCAATGCTGCGGCGGCCGCGGGTTACATCACCATCCGCTTCACCTACTCAATGCTGGTGAACGACCCGTCCGGATGCCTGGACACTTTGCTTAGAGCCGGTCGGTTCCGTAAGAGCGCCTAGCGTGTGCACATCCACATGTTCCAGCTCGCTCTGTGCACACGAGCAAAGTGCCCGTGTGCACATGAAAGGGTTTCAACCCCGTGTGTGCACACGCAAAGGTCGGTTAGAGCCGGTCGAGGGCCTCGTCGAGGGCTGCGATCAGATCTTCTACGTCTTCCAGACCTACCGAGAGCCGGACCAGTCCGTCGGTGATGCCTGCGGCGATGCGCTCCTCTCTCGGAATCGAGGCGTGGGTCATCGTGGCGGGATGGGTGATCAGTGATTCGACCGCACCCAGGTTCTCGGCGAGGCTCCACAGTTCGACCGAGTCCATCAGCTTCTTCCCCGTCTCCAGCCCACCGGCGACCTCGAAACAGACCATGGCACCGAAACCGGTGGCCTGACGTTTCGACAGCTCGTGCTGGGGATGTGACTCGAGACCCGGATAGTTGACGTAATCGACCTTGTGGTGACCTTCGAGGAACCGGGCAATCGCCATTGCGTTGGCCGACTGACGATCCATGCGGACACTTAGAGTCTTGGCCCCCTGGAGGGTGAGCCAGGCGACCATCGGGGACATCACCAGACCGGAAGCGATCCGGGCGAAGGCGATCTGCTCCTGGTGCTCCGGATCCTTCACCACGACTGCTCCTCCGAGCGTGGCGTTGTGGCCGTCGAGGAACTTGGTGGTCGAGTGGACGATGATGTCAGCCCCGAGGTCGAACGGTCTCTGGAAGTAGGGGGTGAGGAATGTGTTGTCGGTGACATGGAGGACCCCGCGGTCCCGACAGATCTCCGACACTGCGGCGAGATCGGTGACCTTGAGGGTCGGGTTGGCCGGGGTCTCGGTGAAGACGAGACGTGTCTCCGGTCGGATCGCCCCGGCCAGGTCGTCGAGGTCGGTTGCGTCCACGAAGGTGGTCTCCACCCCGAACTTGCTGAGGAATCTGTCAGCGAACCGATAGGTGCCCCCGTAGACGACGTCGGCGACGACGATGTGGTCCCCCTGCTGGAGCAGGGCAAGGAACACCGCGATGGTCGCTGCCATCCCCGAGCCGTAGGCGGTGGCGTCGGTGCCGCCTTCCAAGGCTGCCAGCTTCTCCTCGAAGGCCCTGACGGTCGGATTCCCCGCCCGAGCGTAGGAGTAGCCCTTGCTCATGTACTCGTCGACCGACTCCTGGACGAAAGTGGTCGACTGGTAGATCGGGGTGAGGATCGCCCCGGTCACCGGATCAGGGGTCACCCCGGCATGGATCTGCTTGGTTGAGAATCTCACAGGAACTCGATTCCCTGGGCCAGCGGAAGGTCGTCGCCCCAGTTGATGGTGGTGGTCTGACGACGCATGTAGGCCTTCCAGGCGTCCGAGCCCGCCTCGCGTCCCCCACCGGTTTCCTTCTCGCCACCGAAGGCCCCACCGATCTCGGCACCCGATGTGCCGATGTTCACGTTGGCGATACCGCAGTCCGAACCGGTGGCACTGAGGAACTTCTCGGCGTTCTTCAGAGACTGGGTGAAGATCGCTGACGACAGTCCCTGCGGCACCCCGTTCTGAACCTCGATCGCTTCTTCGAGCGAGTCGATCTCGATGACCCACAGGATCGGAGCGAAGGTCTCGTGCTGGGTGATCTGAGCATCCTTGGGAACCACCACGATGGTGGGTTCGACGAAGTAGCCACCACGGTCCACCCGGTTCCCGCCGGTGACGATCCGTCCACCCTGCTCCCGGGCGGCATCCAACGCACTCATCATCTGGCTGATCGACCGTTCGGAGATCAGTGGACCCATGAGTGTGTCGGACTCCATCGGATCACCGATCCGCACCTGGGAGTATGCGTCGACGAGTCTGCTGACCAGCTTGTCGGCCACGGCCCTGTGGACGATGAGACGTCGGAGTGTCGTGCACCTCTGCCCGGCCGTCCCGACGGCGGCGAAGAGGGTTGCCCTGACCGCCAGGTCCAGATCGGCGTCGTCCATCACGATCATGGCGTTGTTCCCCCCGAGTTCGAGGATGGTGCGGCCCATTCGCTTCGCCACTGTCTCACCGACGACGCTGCCCATTGCGGTGGAACCCGTGGCAGAAACGAGGGGGATCCGGCGATCGGTGGTCATGGCGTTGCCGACGGTGGCTCCGTCTCCGACTGCGAGATTGAAGACGCCTTCGAACCCGCTCCCCTCCATGACCTTCTCGGCGATCCGGGTGACCGCGATAGCGGTCAGGGGCGTCCGCTCCGATGGTTTCCAGATCAGGGTGTCCCCGCATACTGCGGCGATGGCCGAGTTCCATGACCAGACCGCCACGGGGAAGTTGAAAGCAGTGATGACACCGACCGGACCGAGCGGGTGCCAGTGTTCGTACATCCGGTGGTTGGGGCGTTCCGAGGCCATGGTCACCCCGTAGAGCTGACGCGACAGTCCGACCGCGAAGTCGCAGATGTCGATCATCTCCTGGACTTCTCCGGCACCTTCGGCCTGGATCTTTCCGACTTCCAGAGTCACCAGGGCACCGAGGGCGTCGATGTTCTCCCGCAGGGCATTCCCCAACCGGCGCACGTATTCACCACGACGTGGTGCGGGGAGGTTGCGCCATCGCTCGAAGGTCTCGATCGAGCTGGCCACGACCTTCTCGTAGTCATCCGCGGAGGCCATGGTGACCGAGGCGAGCCTGGCTCCCGTCGAGGGGTTGATCACATCGATCTGCTGACCCGTGGCCTCGAGCCAATCACCGGCATAGACCCCTGAGTTCTCTTCCGCTAGCCCGAGGCGGTCGAATACCTCACTGACGTTCATCGGGCGGCCACCGCCTCGATCTCGACAAGGAACCCACCGGGGAGAGCACCGGCCTGGAAGGTGGATCGCGCCGGCGGCTCCTCTTTGAAGTAGGTGCCGTAGATCTCGTTGACCGTGGCGAAGTCGGCCATGTCGGCGAGGAAGATGGTGGTCTTGACCACGTCCCGGTACCCCAAGCCGAGGTCGGTCAGGATGACACCGATGTTGTCGAGGACACGGGTGGTCTGGGCAGCGATGTCGTCGGGGCTCCGTTCCCCGGTGACGGGGTTGATCGCGACCTGACCCGAAATGAAGACCAGGCCAGCAGCTTCAGCGGCAGGCGAGTAAGGGGCCATTGGCTTGGCGGCCGAGGGCAGGGAAGGAATTGTCTTGGGCATGGGACGAACTGTACCCGGTACCCGCATTCCGGCACCCGGCCGGTGAATCGAACGGCGGGTTTAGGAGAACGAGCTGCCGCAGCCGCAGCTACGGGTCTTGTTCGGGTTGTCGATGGCGAACCCGGCGCCCATCAACCCGTCCTTGTAGTCCAGAGTTGAACCCCGGATCATCTCGGCGCTCTGCGGGTCGACCACGACCCTGACGTCACCGAACTCCTCAATGATGTCGCCATCCTCGATCTCGGTGTCGAATCCGAGCTCGTACGAGAACCCGCTGCAGCCTCCCGGACGTACCGCCATACGGAGGAAGAGACCCTCCTCACCTTCGGCCGCGATCAACTCGGCGACCTTGGCAGCTGCAGTGTCAGTCAGGGTGACCGGCTTCTGCGGACGGGTGGATTTGATGTTGAGAATCTGCGTCATCGGTATCAAGTCTAACGCCAGATTGGGCGTCCACCATTCCCCCGGTGCTCCGGCCAGGTACGAGGTGCCGCTAACTACCCTTGGATCATGGTCACTACCGAAGAGGTTCTAAGGGTTCTTGAAGGCGTTCAGGATCCCGAACTCGGTGGGAACGTGGTCGAATTGGGAATGATCACCGATGTCCGCATCACCGGTGACCATGTCGAGGTTGGACTCGCTCTGACCATCGCTGAATGCCCTCTCCGCAATCAGTTGGAGAACGACACCATGCGCCGTGTCGAGATGATGCCCGGG
>CAYNSP010000007.1:0-13697 GCA_964400035.1 uncultured Acidimicrobiaceae bacterium
ACGTCGACTGGGAGGCAAGGGCGGAGGCGTATGCGGAGCGTCTCAACGCTGCCCATCTGAGGATCGAAGCTGAGTTGGCGCAAGTCCCACCGGCACAACGGGTGATGGTCACCAACCATGCCTCGTTCGGCTATTTCGCCTCCAGGTATGGCTGGGAAATCGTCGGTACCGTCATCCCCGGCGGGTCGAGTCTGGGCTCGCCCAGCGCCGCAGAGATAGCCGAACTGGTGCGGACCATCACCGAATACGGGGTCCGGGTCATCTTTGTGGAGACCTCAAAACCTGATGACCTGGCACGGGTTGTTGCCACGGAGGTCGGCTTCGAGGTGGGCGTCGTGGCCCTCCACACCGAGTCGTTAGGGGCCTCTCCTGCAGACACACTGATCGGGATGCTCGAGGACAACGCCCGCCGGATCACCGGGGCGATGCTGGCCCGCGGGTAGTTTTTGACCATGGACTGGCTCACCGAACCCTTCCAGTTCGCCTTCCAACAGAGGGCACTACTGGCCGGGGTCCTGGCCGCGGTAGCTCTGGCCCTGGTCGGGACATGGGTGGTGATCCGGGGCATGACATTCCTCGGAGATGCCCTGGTTCATGGGGTTGTTCCGGGGATCGCTCTCGCCGTCATCTTCGACTTCCACGTCCTCATCGGGGCCGGAGTGGCGGCAGTGGTGATGATTGCCGGGATCAATCTGGTCCACCGCCAGACTGCCTTCCCGGAGGACACCGGTATCGGTCTCCTCTTCGTGGGGATGCTCGCCCTCGGTGTCATTCTCCTGTCGACCACGACCGCCTACGTGGGGAGTCTCAACACGATCCTGTTCGGGGATGTGCTGGCAGTCACCGGTGAAGACCTGGTGGTTCTCGGCACGGTGGCTCTGGTGAGTGTGATCGTCACCGTGCTGCTCCATCGATCCTTCCTTGTGCTCTCGTTCAACGAGCAGAAGGCTCAACTTCTCGGGCTCCGCCCCCGGCTGGCCCATTTCGCCATGCTGGCGGCGATCACCCTGGTCATCATCGGGTCATTCCGGACGGTCGGAACCCTGCTGGTGTTCGGCTTCCTGGTCGGTCCGCCGGCGACCGCGGCGTTGCTGGTCCGCCAGGTACCGAAAATGATGATCCTCGCCGCCGGGATCGGGGCGGTCTCGGTCGTGCTCGGCTTATTCCTCAGCTATCACATCGACACCGCCGGTTCCGCCACCATGGCATTGATTCCGATCGTCGGCTTCTTCGTGGTCCTGTCACTGAAGAGTCTGAGTGGGCGGCGTCACCGGGCGATGCCGTCTGACTGATACCCTCGGATCGTGCTCGACCCGCGGCCACCAGGTCTCAAGTGGAACTACTTCGACCCCGATGTACTGCCGGCCTGGGTTGCCGGAGATGGACTTCGGATTAGCTCCGGCCATCATCGATGCGCTGCATTCCGCGGTAGACCGTGGAGACACCGGATATCTGTATCCGGCTGCCCTGGATGCCGTCGCCAGTAACGCCGCAGGGTTCTGGGCCGACCGTCTCGCCTGGTTCCCCGGCCGGTTACCCCAAGGGGGGCATAATCCAGGATCTCCTAACGGCGGCGGAGTTTCGGGTCGAGAGCGTCACGCATCCCGTCACCGATGAAATTGACGCTGATCACCGTGAGTGAGATCAGGACACCCGGACCGATAACCCGCATCGGGGCCAGCTGGAGATAGTCCTTGGCGTCAAAGAGGAGCCGTCCCCAGGTCGGGGATTCCGCAGGGAAACCAAGACCGAGGAATGAGAGGGCCGACTCGGTGATGATCGCCACCGCCACACCCAAAGCTGCCGCCACCATGACCGGGCTGAGCACGTTGGGGAGGATGTGTCGGATGAGGATGTTCCGCTTCTTGGTTCCGATGCTGTTGGCTGCCAGCACGAACTCTTTCTGCTTCACGGCGAGCACCTGGCTGCGCACCACCCGGGCCGCCTGCATCCAGCTGGTTGCCCCGATTATTGCCACCACCATGATGAAGATGCCCATTTCCTGACCGAACCGGTCGGTCACTGGTCTTCGGAACAGCATGATCACGACAAGAAGCAGAGGCAGGATGGGTAATGCCAGGAACAGGTCGGTCAATCGCATCAGCGGACCGTCGAGTCGTTTGAAGAACCCAGAGAGCACACCCACCGCGGTCCCTACTGTGATCGAGACCAGCATGGCGGTGATTCCTACCGCAAGTGTGATTCGACCACCTGAGAGAACCCGTGCCAGGACGTCGCGGCCCAGGTTGTCGGTTCCCATGGGGTGCTCTATCGAGGGTGGTTGGTTGGAATTACGCGGGTCGGTGCGCCGACCGTCTCCCGACCACAGCATGGGGCCGAAGACGCTGGCGAAGGTGATCACGGCGAGGATGATCAAACCGACCACGGCCCCCCTGTGCCGTCGGAACTGCCGCCAGACGTCAGACCGCAGAGACCGGTACTTTGGCCCTGTGGTTGTGGCGACAAGTGCGGATTCCTCGAGTTCCACGCGTCCCTGAGTATCCGCCATCAGTCGTACCTTATCCGCGGGTCGAGCACGCCGTACATGACATCGGCGACGAGATTGAACAGGACGATGAGCGCGGCGAAGATGAAAGTGAGGGTCTGGACCATCGGGACGTCGTTGTTCCCGATCGATGTGATCAAGAGAGCGCCGATCCCGTTGATTCGGAAGATCTGTTCGGTGATGATGGCTCCGGCGAAGATCCCGGGAACCTGAAGGGCGATAAGAGTGATCACCGGTATCAGGCTGTTGCGGAGGACATGGGTGGTGATTACGGGGCGTTCGGCGAGACCTTTGGCGCGGGCGGTCCGCACGTAGTCCTCAGACAGGTTGTCCAGCATGGATGCCCGGGTGTATCTGGTCAGGGCGGCGGCATTGAACAGCGAGAGCACCGTCACCGGCATGATCATCTGTTTTATCTGGAACCAGACGCTCTCCCAGGAAGTCCAGTCGACGACGTGAGTCGTGTCGTAGAAGGATGGGAACCACCTGAGGTTGATGCTGAAGATGATGATCATCAGCAGACCTGTGAAGAATGTCGGGACCGAGTAACCAACCATGGTGACGAAGGTGCCCACGTTGTCGAACCAGGAGTACTGCCTGTAGGCGGATAACACTCCGACCGGGATGGCGATCAGGATCCCGATGACAAAGGCGGTCCCAAGCACCCACAGGGTCTGGGGGAGACGCTGATACACGGTATCCAGCGCCGGGCCCCTTGAAGCCCACGAGATGATCCGGGCCCGACCCTCACAGTCGCCAATGCACACGTTGAAGGTCGACTCGATGATGTTGAGCGGTTCGTTGATCAACATGAGACGAAGCCATTTGAAGAATCTGATGAAGAAGGGCTGTCCGAGGCCGAGTGCCTCGCGGATCTGGGCCTTCACCGACTCCGGCACGCTCAAGGGGAGGTTCGCGGTGGGATCTCCCGGTGCCAGCGTGAGTATGGCGAAGATGATGAGAGAGATCACGATCAGCGTTGGGATCGCGATCATCGCTCTACGGGTTATGTATCGACCCATGATTTTTCGGCGCCCTAGGGGTCAGAGGACGAAGAGCCTTCCAAGTCTCCCCGGAAGGCTCTCCGTCAATTAGCCAGCAGTCCGGTGCCTATTCCTTGTACCAGTCTGCGATGTTCCAGAACTCCGAGTCCCAGCCGTTCAGCTCACCCCAACCCTTGAGAGAGTTGTGGAACGCTGAGGCCGAGGCCCTCCACACCAACGGGATGATCGCGCCATCGCCGATGACGAGGTCGCTGAGCTGCTTGATCAGCTCATTGCGGGCATCCGGATCGGTGGTACGGGAGAGTTCCTCGTACTTGGCGTCGTACTCGGTGTTCGAGTAACGGAGCAGGTTCGCTCCTGCCCAGCCATTGTCGGCTGTCGGGATCTCACCTGTGGTGTAGCCCGCGAAGTGGGACTGACCGCCAGGCAGTGGCACGAAGGTGTACATCTGCATGTCACCTTCGAACCTGGTGATGTTGTCAGAGTCCACACCGCCACCGAAGTAGACGGTCGCGGGGGTGTCACGGTTGATCAGTTCGATTCCGATTTCGGCCCAGTAGTCCTTGAGCAGTGCCTGGAACTCCTGGCGGACGGCATTAGTCGACGTGTTCAGCGTGAAGCTGAGCTTGCCGAACTCCGGATGCTCGCGGATACCGTCACCGTCGGTGTCCATGTAGCCGAGATCGTCGAGGATCTGATTGGCCCCATCGACATCCTGCTCGAGACACCAGTCATGGGTTGTCGAGACCGCAGGCGGTGCCGGCCAGATGTTGCAGGTGGGAGCACCGGCAACGCCGTAGCCACGCTCGACCATGACATCACGGTCGATAGCCATGGACAGAGCCTGGGAGAACTCGAAGTTCCCATGGAACACCGGATGCGGGTTGTTACCACCCATCCAGTCGGTCGGGCCGCCAACAGTTGGCTTGGACTGGTTCAGGTTCACATGCTCGATGTTGCCTGCGAAGGCGACTTCGAGAGTGCCCTTACCCTCATTCACCATCGGGATGAGGATGTCCGGCGGAACCTGCAGGTTCCAGGAGTAGTCGGCTTCATCGCTGACCAGAGTGCGGCGGGCCGCAGCCTCGGCGTCGCCACCACCGAAGATGGTGACCTTGCCGAAGAACGGCTTGCCGTCTTCGTAATCGCGGTAAAGCTCGTTGACCACGTACACCACGGTGTCACCGACGGCGAATTCATCGACCTTGTACGGGCCGGTCCCGATCGGGCGAGCATTCTCCTCACAGCTGATCGCGGCTGCACCAAGGCAACTCTCGAACTGAGCCTTCTGCAGGATCGGGGCGACAGCGCCCACGAACGGCAGGTACGGATATGCCGTCGGCGAATCGAATTCGATTCGCACAGTCGTGGCGTCCACCGCGACGACATCGGTCACTCCGAGGTATGCGCCCGACTGGGCACAACCCGAATCCGGATCGGTGCAGTACTGCCAGGTGAACCTGACATCCTCTGCGGTGAACGGCGTGCCGTCAGACCAGACGACGCCTTCCTTCAGCTTCCAGGTGACCGACATCAGGTCCTCGGCTTGTCCGCCGTTTTCCAGAGTCGGGACCTCGGCAGCCAGACGCGGAATGATCGAGGTGTCCGGGCCAAAGTTGGCCAGGGGCTCCAGGATCAGCGAGGCGCCCATCGTGTCCTTGGTACCGGACGACATATAGCCGTTCAGGGTGTCAGGTGCCTGCCACATGTTGAGCACCAGATCGCCACCCTGACCACCCGGTCCGCCGGACGGCTCTGTAGTGCTCGTCTGCCCGCCAGTGGTCGTGGTCTGGCCCACTGTTGTCGTGGTCGCGGCGCCACCGCCACAGGCGGCGACAACCAAGGCGAGCACGACCAGCGAGCCGAGCCATTTCCTTTTGTTCATATTTTCTTCCTCCAATGTCGGGAACGAACGCCCGACAAGACGCGCAGAGTACCAGCGTTTCCCCAAGGGGGTGGG
Organism: uncultured Acidimicrobiaceae bacterium; assembly: GCA_964400035.1. Taxonomy (GTDB): domain Bacteria; phylum Actinomycetota; class Acidimicrobiia; order Spongiisociales; family ZC4RG35; genus ZC4RG35. Next base: position 5,471 of record CAYNSP010000007.1, read on the forward strand.
GGGAATCAGGGCAGTCGGATGGGCGCTTGATCAGTCGGCAAAATGGCAGGCGACCCACTGGCCGGGCGCATGCTCGCGCCACTCGGGGACCTCCACGCGGCAGACTTCCTGAGCGATGGGGCACCGTGTGTTGAACACACAGCCGGGAGGAGGGTTCGCCGGGCTCGGAATGTCACCTTGAAGGATGGTGCGTCGCCGTTCCGCCTCGATATCAGGGTCGGGCACCGGCACGGCTGACTGAAGCGCCTTCGTGTAAGGGTGCCTCGGAGTCGTGAACAAGGCCTCGACATCCGCAAGTTCCATGATCTTGCCGAGGTACATCACCGCAACCCGGTCGGCGATATGCCGGACCATCGACAGGTCGTGGGATATAAACAGATAGGTGAGTTGGAGGACGTCCTGCAGATTCTCCAACAGGTTGACCACCTGTGCCTGGATAGACACGTCGAGGGCGGCGATGGGTTCGTCGCAGACAATGAAGTCGGGATTCAGAGCGATGGCCCGGGCGATGCCGATCCTTTGACGCTGACCACCCGAGAACTCGTGGGGATACCGGTTGGCATGCATGGCGTCCAAGCCGACCAGGCTGAGCAGTTCCTCGACTCGTCTCTGCAGGTCATCATCCTTGGCTCTCTTGTGCTCGCGGAGCGGCTCGGCGATGATCGAACCGACCGTCATGCGGGGATTCAGTGAGGCGTGCGGATCCTGGAACACCATCTGCATCCGGGGTCGCAGCGACCGCAGGTTTTCACCCTTGAGACCGACCAGTTCTACTCCCTCGAACGTGATCGAGCCTTCCGAGGCGGTCTCCAACTGCAGGATGGTGCGACCCGCAGTCGACTTTCCGGAACCGCTCTCACCGACCAGACCGAGAGTCTCGCCGCGGTAGATGTCGAAGGTCACCCCGTCGACCGCCTTGATCGATCCGACCTGACGTCGGAAGATCCCCTGCATGATGGGGAAATGTTTCTTGACACCTTTGATGCTGACCAGGACCTGCCGGTTCGGGGGTGTGGCGACCGAGGACACGGGAGCTTCAGACGTCATCTCGTGGCCTCTGGTTCTCCATGTCCCACCAACAGGCAGACCGATGCCCTTCGCCGATCTGGAAGAGCGGGGGGTTCTCAGCCAGGCAGCGGTCGAACACATAGGGGCACCTCGGTGCGAATGAGCAGCTTGTTGGTGCCGCATAGAGGCTCGGAGGTTGCCCTTTGATGTTGACCAGCTTGGCCCCCTTCTGGTCGAGGCGGGGGACCGATCCGAGGAGACCTTCGGTGTAAGGGTGGGCCGGCTTCTTGTACAGCTCGCGGACCGGTGCCTCCTCGACGATCTGGCCGCCATACATGACCAACACACGGTCGGCGAGTCCGGCGATGACACCAAGGTCGTGGGTGATCCAGATGACGGCGGTTCCCAACTCCTGGCGGAGGTCTTTCACGATCTCGATGATCTGAGCCTGGATGGTGACGTCGAGTGCAGTGGTTGGCTCGTCGGCGATGATGACCCGTGGATTGGCTGCCAGCGACATGGCGATCATCACCCGCTGTCGCATTCCGCCGGAGAGTTCGTGGGGATAGTTCTTGAGACGCTGTCTGGCGGCCGGGATCCCAACCAGTTCGAGAAGTTCCTGGGCCCGCTTCATCGCTTCCTTCTCCGACACCTCGGTATGGATGCGGAGTGCTTCGACCAACTGGAATCCGATGGTCAGGACGGGGTTGAGGGAGGTAAGGGGGTCCTGAAATATGAAACCGATCTTCCCACCCCGGACGGACCGGAGGTCTTCGCCATCGAGGGCGATGAGGTCATCACCGTCGAACATAGCGGTCCCGTCGACTATCTCACCCGGAGGCATCGGGATCAGCTTGAGCAGTGACATCATGGTCACGCTCTTGCCCGAGCCGCTCTCGCCGACCACACCGAGGAACTCGCCGCGGTTCAGAGTGAAGCTGACACCGTTGACCGCATGGACGACTCCGTCCTGCGTGTCGAAACGTGTTGTCAGGTTCGAAACCTCTAGAACCGGCGCCTGAGTCATTTCTTGTCCTTCGGGGAGCAGGCAGCGTACACGTTACGACGCCTCCAGTCTCCTGGAGATTCCACCCTATAGGGCCGACCAGAGGTCCTGTTCGGCGAGATCGATGACCGTGTGGGCCATCGCCAGGGCGCCATCGCGGATCGCCCGACGACCCGAGGGGTTGATGGTGGCCGCGGCGAACTCCTTCTGATGGTTGACCGCCCCATCGGTCGCGATACCGACCATGGGATGGATCGATGGAACAACCTGGCTGACATTGCCCATGTCGGATGATCCGCCGCTCGCTCCGACCTCTGCCTCGATCGGCATGGGGCGACCCAATGAGGCCGAGTTGGCTGCGAACAGCCCGGTCATCACCGGGTTGTTGACCATGTTGAGATACGGGTGGTCGGCAGCGGAGATCTCGACCCGGCAGCCGGTGGCGATGGCGGCTGCCTCCCAACATGCCCGGATTCTCGGAACAAGTTCCTGAAGACGCTCGTTGTTGCCCGACCGTATGTTCCAGCTTGACCGGGTGTATGACGGGATGATGTTCGCTGCGTCGCCGCCGTGGTCGATGATGCAGTGCACACGATCATCGGGGAGCAGATGCTGGCGGAAGGTGGCCACGTTGACGTACGCCTGAACGAAACCGTCGAGGGCATTGACTCCCGCCCAGGGAGCAAAGGCAGCGTGCGACTCCTTGCCGAAGTACTCGACGGTGTACATCTCCCTCGCCTGGAACGAAGGGTCGAGCAAATCGGTTGGACTCGGATGGACCATCATCGAGGCGGCCGCGTCCTCGAATGCCCCGGCGTTGATCAGTTCGACCTTCCCACCGCCACCCTCCTCGGCGGGGGTGCCCAGGACCGTCACCCGGATCCCCAGATGGTCGGCCAGCGGGGCCAGGGCAAGGCCTGCCCCGACAGCAGCGGTGGCGATGATGTTGTGACCGCAGGCGTGCCCCACTTCCGGCAGGGCATCGAGTTCGCAGCAGATGACCACCCTCGGGCCGGAGGATCCCGCATTGGCCTCGAAGGCGGTGTCGAGACCGTAAGCCGGATGCTTCACGGTCATCCCCTTGTCAGCCAGGTATGAAGCGAGCCTGGCCGAGGTCTGGAACTCCTGATATCTGATTTCGGGGTTCTCGAACATCCAGGTCGAGATCTCCTGGAGGTCAGACTCAATAGCGGCGAAGGTTTCGTTGGCCCGGTCTTTGTATGACATGTGGTGAACGGTAGCTAGAGCTGATCCCACAGCTCCCGCTCAGCGAGGTCAATGATGGTGAAGGCCATTCCCAGGGCACCGTCGTTGAGCGCGGTCTCGCCCGACGGCGTGATCGTGGCCGCGGCGAACTCGGGTTGGTGGTTGTCCGCACCACCAGCATCGACATAGAGACTGGGGTGGATCGAGGGGACGAGCTGGCTGATGTTCCCCATGTCGGAAGACCCCGTCGAACGATCTCCCAGGTCGTCGAAGTGCACCATCGGTCGACCGAGGGCCGCGGCGTTCGTCTTGAACAATTCGACCAATGTCGGATTACTCCGCATCTCGGAGAAGGGATGCCCATCGGGTGTTACCTGGAGACGGCAACCTGTTGCCTTCGCTGCCGCTTCGAAACAGGCCATAACCTTTTCGGTCAGTTCGACCAGACGATCTTCGGTGGTTGCCCGGATCATCCATTCCATTCGGGTGTATGCCGGGATCACGTTGGCGACCTCACCGCCGTGGCTGATGATCCCGTGGACCCGGTCACTGGGGAGAATCTGTTGGCGGAGGGTGGAGATGTTGTTGTAGGCCTGGAAGGCGGCGTCGAGGGCGTTGATGCCGAGTTCGGGAGACCCTGAGGCGTGCGCTGCCTTTCCGAAGAACTCCACCACGTAGGCCTGGATGGCCAGAAACGCCGGATCGACCGTGTTGGCCCGTCCCTCGGGGTGGACCATCATCGCCGCGGTGACCCCTTCCAGGGCACCAGCGTTGATCAGGTCTACTTTGCCTCCGCCGGCCTCCTCGGCAGGTGTTCCGAGGACCGTGACCCGTATCCCGAGTTCGTCGGCCAGCCCGGCCAGGGCGACTCCCGCTCCGACAGCCGCGGTGGCAATGATGTTGTGGCCGCAGGCGTGCCCGACCTCGGGCAGGGCGTCGTATTCGCAGCAGATGACCACCTTCGGGCCGGTGGAGCCCGCGGTGGCTTCGAAGGCAGTCTCGATTCCGTAGGCGGGATAGGTGACGGTGAAGCCGTTCCGCTCCAGGAACTCGGCGATACGCCGGGACGACTGGTACTCCTCGTAGGCGGTCTCGGGGTTGTCATACATCCAGCGCGAGATCTCGCGGAGCTCGGATTCGACTTCCCGGAAGGCCAGGGTGGCGCGTTCTTTGAGTGACATGGTGCGCCGGGAGCCTACCCGTGCGGTCAGTCCCCGGGCTGGGTGAAGATGGCCTTGACGGTCCGGAACATGATCGATGTGTCCATGCGTGGTGACCGCTCCCGCACATATCGTTCATCGAGGGTGGTCCGTTCGGCCAGGGTGATCGAGTCTCGCCCCTCCACCTGGGCGAGTCCGGTGATGCCCGGCTTGACCGTGAACCGTGGATTGTCCAGCCCGATCAGTTCGGCTTCGGCGGGGACCAGGGGTCGTGGACCTACCAGGGACATTGAACCCCTGAGGACATTCCAGAAGTTGGGCAATTCGTCAATGGATGCCTTCCTCAGGAAGCGTCCAACTCTGGTGACCCTCGAGTCGTCGGCGATCCGTATGGTCACCGGGCTCTCCGAATGACGGGACGCCTCGAGACGTGCCAGGTGTTCGGCGAATACCGACTCGTCGGCATCGGCCACCATGGTCCTGATCTTGATCAGGCCGAAGGGTTTGCCGTCGCGGCCGAGTCGCGTTTGCTTGAAAAAGACCGGTCCCGATGAGGTGAGGCGGACCGCCAGACCGGCCGCCAGGACCAGGGGCAGGGTCAGGACCAGAATCGTCAGGGACAGGGCGATATCGACAGTCCGCTTGGACAGGGCATATGCCGAAGCGCTGCTCTTCTCAGTGGTCGACACCGCACCGGCGATCAATCCGGCCAGGGCGATGATCGAACCCGCCACGAAGGCGATGCACACCCGGGTGATCGAATGGGCGTCGGGTGTGAGGACGATCAGGAATGTGGCCACGATCAGACCTGCTGCCCAGGCCGCGGCGAGGCTCCTCGACCGCCCCCGTGCCACCAGGATCTGACCTACGAACAAGCCCGCCCCTGAGAAGATGACACCGACTGCGATCAGGGCGGAGTCAAGACGTTCCGCGGCGAAGCCCTCCCCGAAGACCGCGGTGACCCACGGACCGAGCCACCATCCGAGAGCACCGGCCACGACACCCAGTCCCATTGCGGACCAGCCCATGCCTCTTGCCCATGCACGCAGTTCGTCCCGGTACCCGCGGGCAGCCATCTCCGTGAAAGGGGGAAGGACGCGGGCGAGGAGGTTGTAGCCGAAGACCAACGGCGCCCGACCCAGGGTGAAGGCGGCGAAGGCGATGCTCTGCTCGGTCGGACTTCCTCCGAGCAGCCCAACCACCAGAGGTCCGCTGAGAAGCAGCGCCTGTGTGGCCGCCGCGGCGAGCACCAACCCGGTGAGGAGCCCACGGTCGTCGATGTTGGATTTGGCGGCATCGTCCAGTTCCGGTCTATCGACCTCGACCGGTTGGAAGGGGCGCCAAAGCATGACCACCAGGGGGCCGAGAATCAGCCCGACCGCGAATCCCGAGGCCGATGGGTGGATCAGGGTGATGACAACTGCGATTGCCAGACGCACCAGGGACGCCACCGCCGACGAGTTTCCGTAGGCCTTGAAGCGTCTCCACCCGGCGAGGTGACCCCGGGCGACAACGAACACGAAATGGCCGACGATGGTCAGGACGGTGAACAGGATGAACCGTTCGTCACCATTCAAGAACTGCTCGACCCCGAAGAAGGCGAATGCGGCGGCGGCCACGGTGGTGACGCCTATCAGCCAGTACGCGTTGGCCGGTACTCCGATCCGGGAGCGGTCGAGCGTCAGACGCCGAATGATCAACTGCTCGATCGGGAGCAGGATCACGATCAGGACCAGGAAGTGGATCGAAAGCAGCGTGGAGACCGGGGCGAATGCTTCCGTTCCGAGGGTCCGCCCGCCGAGGAACTGGTAGGCATAGGCGGCAAGCCCGGCGATCGCACTCCCGGCGACGATATAGGCGGTCCCGTCACTGCGGAGGTATGCGTACCTGGCCTGGGACGATGGGGCCTTGGGGCTGTGGTGATTCTGACTCATGGGTTCGCGGTTGCGCCGCGCCACATTATTTCCGGATTCCGCCGAACTCAGTCTCTCCCTGATATAGGCGAAGAATCACACGAGACTGAGGAACTAAGGGGCATCGTGGTGGCGTCGTAGCATCTGTGGCCGAGATGCCATCCAGGTCTCAATCCCCACCACCCCGTGCTCCGGTTGCCGCACTTCTCTCTGCGCTCCTGCCGGGACTCGGCTACGCCTATGTCGGGAGAAGCCGACGCGCCCGTCAGTTGCTGGTAATTGACTTTCTGATCCTCGGATCTCTTCTTGTCATCTTCGCCTGGTTCCGATCCGAAGCCTTCGGCGCGCTGCTCTCGACCGACCTCCTCGTGGTGATGATGGTGGTCAATGTTCTCCTGTTCGCCTATCGGGCCGGTGCCGTCCTCGGTGCCTTCAGGTCAGTCCCCGAGCGGACGGCCGGAGTCGGCTCGGCCCTGGCCTTTCTCGTAGCTGGTGCGCTCCTCGTCCTCCCTCACGCCGCCGCTGGCTCGGTCTTCTGGAATCTGCACGATGTGATCACCAATGTCTTCGTCCCGCCGGTTGCGGCGAACACGACCACCACCACCACCACCGAGCCGGGGCCGACTACGACCGTCACCGGGCCGACTACCACCACCATCCCACCGACCACGACCACAACTCAGCCACCGCGAATCTGGGACGGATTGGAGCGTCTCAACATCGCCCTGCTCGGTTCGGACATGCGGCCCAACCAGGAAACCCTCGACCCCTCAGACCGCCGCTACGTGGGTCATCGCACCGACGTGATGATCGTGATCAGCATCAACCCGGCACCTCCGTATGACGTGGCAGTGCTTTCAGTCCCCCGGTTCCTCTCCAATTACCGGATGCCGGAGGGGATGGGGGTAACCCCGACCCTCGACGAATGGGACTGGATCGGGCATGTGTACCGACGGGCCGAGGACATCGCACCGAATCGCTACCCGGGCCCTGGTACCCCTGGAGAGAATGCGGTCAAAGCAGCTTTGGGTGAACTGTTTGGGATTCCCATTCACTACTACGCATTGATCACGGTCGGCGGGTTCATCGATCTGATCGATGCCCTCGGTGGAGTCGACATCGATGTCCCGAGGCGTATCGTCGACCGGAACTACGACACGGCCGACGACCATTGGGGGGCGACACGGACGACGATCGTCATCGAAGCCGGCCGTCAGCGTCTCGACGGATTCCATGCTCTGGCTTACGCAAGGATCCGCTCCCAGTCCCACGAGTTCGCCCGGATGCAACGGCAAAGGTGCATCATCACCGCACTGGTCGAGCAGACCAATCCGGTGTCGCTTCTCTTGAACCTGGGGCGGATCTCGGAGGCGATCAAGGAGAACGTCCTGACCGACATCCCCCAGGACAAACTCGTCGACTTCGTCGATCTGCTCCCCAACCTGAAGACAGAGAACTTCACGACGCTCAACATCGCCCGATCGGCATATGAGATCCCTGCCCCTAACCATCTCATCAGGTACTTCGACATCGACCGCATCAGGGCGGACGCTCAATTCCTGATCCGGGATCCGGAAGGCGCTCGGGCCGCCCTCGGTCTCTCCGGGCTCGATTCGACCTGCGACGAGTCATTGGATCCGTGAGTTCGATGTCAACCGTTGACGCCCCCGGATACGTCTAATGGATGTGACCACGCGAAATGCACCACGTGCCGCGTTGCTGTCTGCCGTTCTGCCCGGCCTCGGTCACGCCTATCTGGGCCAGCTCCGCCGTGCCCGTTGGCTGCTCGCTGTCGACATCCTGCTGGTGGCATGGGCCATCCTCATCTTCACCAATTTCCGCCTCGAGGTGCTGAAGGCGTCGGTAAGTCCCAACGCCCTGCTCCTCCTGATGGTGCTCAACATCGCCCTCCTCATCTTCAGGGCATATGCGGT